>NZ_RIBZ01000272.1:0-17335 GCF_003721215.1 Streptomyces botrytidirepellens | reverse complement strand
GCCGGAGCGGGCGCCGGGGCAGCGGCGGGGGCGGGGAGCGGAGCCGGGGCGGGACGGACCGGGGCACCCTTGGCGTGGGCGCCCTTGCCCTTGGCCAGGCCCTTGCTCATGCCCGCCGCCTTGCCCTTGCCCTTGGCGTGCAGGGCGCCCTTGCCCTTGGCGTGGGCGCCGCCCTTGCCCTTCCCCTTGCTCTTGGCCGGGGTGCTCTTGGCCGGGGTGGCCTTCTCCGCCGTGGCGGACTTGGCCGGAGCGGTCTGCGCCGGGGCGGCCTTGGCCGGGAGAATCTCCTTGACGGTCCGCCCGGCCTGCTGCGACGCGGTGTCGGCCAGCTCACCGACGGAGGAGGGGTCCAGCGCGCTCAGCCCGCCCAGCTTGGGAGTGTGCGGCAGGGCCGGATCCGCCGCACTCGCGGCGCCGGCGGCACTGACCACGGGGGTCGCGCTCGCTGCGACCAGCAGGGCGGCCCGAGCGATCCGACGCGTGAGAGGGAGGGACATGATTCTCCTTTGACGGGGGACATTTGGCGTGAAGTGTCCAGCGATCGGACGCAGTGAATATCGCGTGAGCCGCGCGAAGGTTGCGGTGGGTCAAGGTAAAGAATTGATAATGCGTCGCATTATCCGT
The DNA here is from genome assembly GCF_003721215.1 of Streptomyces botrytidirepellens. Taxonomy (NCBI): domain Bacteria; kingdom Bacillati; phylum Actinomycetota; class Actinomycetes; order Kitasatosporales; family Streptomycetaceae; genus Streptomyces; species Streptomyces botrytidirepellens. The sequence continues at coordinate 16,711 of NZ_RIBZ01000272.1, read as the reverse complement.
TTACGCGCAAAACGTGCGTACGCGACGTCGGCCCAATGCCCCGTCAACGGCGCTGAGCTGCGGCGATCCCTCCCGTTATCGGGTGAGACCGAGGCGTATATCCGACCCGGAACTCTCGTCGGAGGTGCGCCAGCCGTCCCCTGAATTCCGTGCGCTCCATACGTGCTTGCCGTAAGAGACGCGTTCGATGCGCAACTCGTCCGAGTGAGCCACCGCCCAATAGGCCAGCTCCCAGCCGCGCTCCGTCCGGCCGCCGCGCGCCGAGGCGTCCGCCACCGGGACCAGCACCTCCCGGGCGGACCCGGCGTGCTTGCCGCCGCCCGGCCCCGTCACGTTCAGCCGCGACCGGGCGTCCGCCCCGAACTCCCGCTCCAGCGCCGCCCGGACGCGCCCCGGATCGCCCGCCTTCCCGTCGTCCGGCGGCCCCGGGCAGCTGAAGGCCGCCGCCGAACGCCCGGTGAGGGTGGCCGTCAGCACCACGGCCTCCGTCTCGTGCTTGGCGTACGCCTGCGGGAAGCCGCTGTACTGCACCCGCTGCGCCGCCACCGTGAGCGGCAGCCGCGAGTAGCCGGGCACCTTGACCAGGTGGTCGTAGAACTTCCCGGCCGCGTACACCGGATCCTGGATCTGCCGTGCCGTGCCCCAGCCCTGCGACGGGCGCTGCTGGAACAGGCCGAGCGAATCCCGGTCGCCGTGGGTGATGTTGCGCAGCCCCGACTCCTGGAGCGCGGTCGCGAGCGCGATGGTGACGGCCCGTTCGGGCAGCCCGCGGGAGGCGGCCACGGCCTCGATCGTCGCGGCGTTCACGGCCTGTTCGGGGTCGAGCAGCACATCGCCGCCCTCCGCCCGCGCGACACAGCGCGGCGGCCCGCTGCCACCGGTCAGCAGGTGTGCCGCTACGTACGCGGCGAGCCCCAGCAGTACGGCACACGCGACCGCGGCTCGGAGCAGGCGGGGACGGCTGGAGAACACGGACCGGGGCACGCCGACCACGTTACTGGGTGGCTCCGACACCGGTGCCGCACAGGGCCCGCGGGTGGGGAAGGCCACGCCTGGGGGCGGGGGACCGGAACGGACGGGCTAGGGTCGCGGGTATGGCACACCCAGCACTCGACCTGTCCCTGGACGCGGCCCGGCTCACCGCCCGGCTCGTCGACTTCCCCTCGGTCAGCGGCGACGAGAAGGCGCTCGCCGACGCCGTCGAGCAGGCCCTGCGCGCCCTGCCGCACCTGACCGTCGACCGGGACGGGGACGCCGTCGTCGCCCGCACCGACCTGGGACGTGCCGAACGGGTCGTGCTGGCCGGACACCTCGACACCGTGCCCATCGCCGACAACGTGCCCTCCCGGCTGGACGAGGACGGCACCCTGTGGGGCTGCGGCACCTCCGACATGAAGTCCGGCGTCGCCGTGCAGCTGCGCATCGCCGCGACCGTGCCCGAGCCCAACCGCGACCTCACCTTCGTCTTCTACGACCACGAGGAGGTCGCCGCCGAGCTGAACGGGCTGAAGCGGCTGTCCGAGCACCACCCCGAGTGGCTGGCCGCCGACTTCGCCGTGCTGCTGGAGGGCACCGAGGGCAAGGTCGAGGGCGGCTGCCAGGGCACGCTCCGGGTGCGGGTGACCACGAGCGGGCACCGCTCCCACTCCGCGCGCGGCTGGCTCGGTGAGAACGCCATCCACAAGGCCGCCCCGATCCTGGACCGGCTGGCCGCGTACGAGCCGCGGCACGTGGACATCGACGGGCTCACCTACCGCGAGGGGCTGAACGCGGTGGGGATCGAGGGCGGCATCGCGGGCAACGTCATCCCCGACGCCTGCGCCGTGACCGTGAACTACCGCTTCGCGCCGGACCGTTCGGAGGCCGAGGCGCTCGCCCACGTCCGCGAGGTCTTCGACGGCTTCGAGGTGACCGCCACCGACTCCGCGCCCGGCGCCCTGCCCGGGCTGTCCCACCCGTCGGCCGCCGCCTTCGTGGCGGCGATCGGTGAGGACGCGGCCCCCAAGTTCGGCTGGACCGATGTGGCCCGCTTCTCGGCCCTCGGCGTGCCCGCCGTCAATTACGGCCCCGGCGACCCCAAGCTGGCCCACACCCGCGAGGAGCACGTGGACACGGCCCTGATCCTGGCGGCCGAGGAACGGCTGCGGGTCTGGCTGACCAGCTGAGCCGAACCCCGGCATCCGCTTCTTCGCAGATCAGAGAACAGATGAGCGTGGCGCGGATTTCGGCTTTTCGCCGCCCGGTGGGCCTACGCTGAAGCACAGATCTTTGGCAGATCTTGGCGAAGGGAGCACAGTGATGGGCAACGCCGAGGAAGAGCGAGCGCTGCACGAGCAGCGTCTGGGCCCGGTCGTGCGCCGTCGCCACCAGATGCGGCCCGGTACGACGGACCAGCGGCTGCTGGACAGCCAGGGCGCCACCCACTGGGTGCACGAGGACCCGTTCCGGGTGATGCGCATCCAGTCGGAGTTCGTCGAGGGCTTCGGCACCCTGGCCGAACTGGGCAAGGCGGTCAGCGTGTTCGGCTCCGCCCGTACGCCCGAGGGGTCACCGGAGTACGAGGCCGGGGTGAAGATCGGGCGGGCCCTGGCCGAGGCCGGGTTCGGGGTGATCACCGGGGGCGGCCCCGGCGCGATGGAGGCGGCCAACCGCGGCGCGAGCGAGGCGGGCGGGGTCTCCGTCGGCCTCGGCATCGAGCTGCCGTACGAGCAGGGGCTGAACCCGTACGTCGACATCGGCGTGAACTTCCGCTACTTCTTCGTGCGGAAGACGATGTTCGTGAAGTACGCGCAGGGGTTCGTGGTGCTGCCCGGCGGTCTCGGCACCCTCGACGAGTGCTTCGAGGCGCTGACCCTGGTGCAGACGAAGAAGGTGACCCGGTTCCCGATCGTTCTCTTCGGCAGCTCCTACTGGGGCGGTCTGGTCGACTGGCTGGAGAACACGCTGATCGGCCAGGGCAAGGCGTCCCAGCAGGACCTGGAGCTGTTCCACCTCACCGACGACATCGACGAGGTGGTCGACCTGGTGACCAAGGAGTCCGGCTGACCGCCCCCGGGGCGTGAGCGGACCGGTGCCTCAGGCCAGTCCCCGGCGGGCGACCGCCGGGGGCCGGTGGCCCGCGATGGACGACACCATGTCCAGCACCTGACGGGTTTCGGCCACCTCGTGCACCCGGTAGACCTGGGCGCCCAGCCAGGCGGAGACCGCGGTCGTCGCGAGCGTCCCGATCACCCGCTCCTTGACCGGGCGGTCCAGCGTCTCGCCGACGAAGTCCTTGTTGGACAGCGAGACCAGCACCGGCCAGCCGGTCTCCCGGAGCTCCCCGAGCCGACGGGTGGCCTCCAGCGAGTGGCGGGTGTTCTTCCCGAAGTCATGGCCCGGGTCGATCATGATCCCGTCGCGCCGGACGCCCAGCGCGGCCGCGCGCTCCGCGAGACCCACGGTGACCCGCAGGATGTCCGCCACCACGTCGTCGTAGCCCACCCGGTGCGGCCGGGTGCGCGGCTCTGCCCCGCCCGCGTGCGTACAGACCAGCCCGGCGCCGTACCGGGCGGCGACCTCGGCCAGCTTGGGGTCGACCCCGCCCCAGGCGTCGTTGAGCACGTCCGCGCCCGCCGCGCAGACCGCCTCGCCGACCTCGTGCCGCCAGGTGTCCACGCTGATCACCACGTCCGGATGGCGCCGCCGCACCTCGGCCACGAAGCCGACCGTGCGCCGCGCCTCCTCGGCGGCGCTCACCTCGTCCCCGGGACCGGCCTTCACCCCGCCGATGTCGATGATCGCCGCGCCGTCCGCGACGGCCTGCTCGACGCGGGTGAGCGCGGGCTCGTCGCGGAAGGTCGCACCTTGGTCGTAGAACGAGTCCGGTGTCCGGTTGACGATCGCCATGATCACTCGCTCGTTCTCGTCGAACTCGCGTCGGCCAAGCCGCAGCATGCGTACTTCCTCTCAGGTGTCCGGCAGCGACGATAACTGTCAGTGGGGCATGGCACGATCGGGTCAGACAGTTGACGGGGCCGACGCCCCCCGCGGGCGTCATGGCCGGGCCGTCCTAACCGAGGAGAACGATCACCGTGTTCCTGTTCTTGCTGATCACGCTGGTCGTCGTGGTCGGCGCAGTCACCCTCGCCGTCGTCGGCGGCGGCGACGGGGGCCAGCTGTCCGAGGCGCCGCCCGACCGGCTGGACGACCCGCTGCCCGCCGACCGGCCGCTGGACCGGGAGGACGTGGAGGCGCTGCGGCTGCCGATGACGCTGCGCGGCTACCGGATGGCGGACGTGGACGATGTGCTGGGGCGGCTCGGCGCCGAGCTGGCCGAGCGGGACGCCCGGATCGCCGAGCTGGAGGAGGCCCTGGCGGGCGCGCGGACCCCGGGCTTCGGGGACGGCGAGCCGGCCGAGGGCCCGGGGGACTACCCGCCGGACTATCCGGCGGATTTCGAGGGGAGCGGGTCGTGAGCGGTCAGGGGACGGTCGTCGGAGCGGACGGCCTGGCGCGCTGCCCGTGGGGGCTGGAGACCGAGTCCATGGCGGACTACCGGGTGTACCACGACACGGAGTGGGCCCGTCAGGTCCGCGGCGATGACGCGCTGTACGAGCGGATCTGTCTGGAGGCGTTCCAGTCCGGGCTGTCCTGGATCACGATCCTGCGCCGCCGGGAGGGGTTTCGCGCCGCCTTCGCCGACTTCCGGATCAAGGCGGTCGCGGAGTTCACCGAGGCCGACGAGCAGCGGCTGCTCGCCGACCCCGGCATCATCCGCAACCGGGCCAAGATCTCGGCCACGATCGGGAACGCCCGGGCGGCGGCGGACATGGCCGAGGGCGAGCTGGACGAGCTGATCTGGTCCCATGCCCCCGACCCCGCCACCCGCCCGGTCCCGCACACCGCGGCCGACGTCCCGGCGATCACCCCGGAGTCCACGGCGCTCAGCCGGGCGCTGAAGAAGCGCGGCTTCCGCTTCGTCGGCCCCACCACGGCCTACGCGCTGATGCAGGCCTGCGGCCTGGTCAACGACCACCTGGCCGACTGCCACGTCCGCGATCGCGTCTGACCGCCGGGACCCGGTGCGCCGCCCCGGGTCAGCGGCCCGTGAACCGCGGCTGCTGCTTCTGGACGAAGGCGTCCACCGCGGTGCGGTGGTCCTCCGAGGCGCCCGCCCGGCGCTGTAGCTCGTCCTCCTTGGTCAGGGAGTCGGTGAGGCTGTGGCAGGACGCGTAGCCCAGCGACTCCTTGATCGCCGCGTAGGCCGCGGTCGGGCCCTCGGCCAGCCGCCGGGCGACCGCCGCCGCCTCGGCGGGCAGCTCCGCGGCGGGCACGACCCGGTTGACCATGCCCAGCTCCAGAGCCTCCGCCGAACTCACGTTGCGCGGGAAGAGCAGCAGGTCGGCGGCGCGGCCGTGGCCGATCAGGCGCTGGAGGGTCCAGGAGACGCCGGAGTCGGCGGTGAGCGCGACGCCCGCGAACGAGGTGTTGAACGAGGCGGTGTCGGCCACGATCCGGTAGTCCGCGGCGAAGGCGAAGCCCGCCCCGGCTCCGGCCGCGACCCCGTTCACGGCGGCGACCACCGGCTTCGGCATCCCGGCGATCGCGGTCACGATCGGGTTGTAGTGCAGCGAGACGGTGCTCATCGTCGAGCCCTCGCCCTGGTCCCCTCGGGCGTGCGCCTCGCGGTCGGCGGCCAGCAGCCCGATGTGCTCCTTGAGGTCCTGCCCGACGCAGAACGCGCGACCGGTGCCGATGAGCAGGACGGCCCGGACCGCCGGATCCTCCGCGGCCTGGAGCAGCGCGTCGCGCAGCGCCACCTTGGTGTCGATGTTGAGCGCGTTCATGGCGTCGGGACGATTCAGGGTGATCGTCGCGAGGCCGTCGGCCAGGTCGTAGAGCACGGTGTCGGTCATAAGCGGCCCTCCCGTGGGCAGGTGTTCGGACGCGGCGGGCGTACGTTATCGCGATCGCCTCCCCGAATTGAGTGGTTTTGGGGGAGCGCCGTGCACGGGGGTTGCCGACCGATGTTGGTCATCGGGTCATGGCATGCGGGATAATGAATGAGAAGCAACGTGTTCGATGCCGGTGACGCCTGGGTTGTCGGCTGCGATGAGCTGGTTTCAGGAAGGGGAACGAGCATGGCGGCCATGAAGCCGCGGACGGGCGACGGCCCGCTCGAGGTGACCAAGGAGGGGCGGGGCATCGTCATGCGCGTTCCGCTCGAAGGCGGCGGTCGGCTCGTCGTCGAGCTGACACCCGACGAGGCCGACGCGCTCGGCGATGCACTGAAGAAGGTTGTCGGCTGAGCCACCGGCCCCACCATCACCCGAGCCCCGCCCCGGCGTCCGGTTAGAGGTAACCGGACGCCGGGGCGGCGCTGTGTGCGGGGTATGTGCGGGGCCCTGGCCGCCGCCGTGAGGTTCCGGTTCGGTCTCAGCCGCCGCGGTTGACCGCGCACAGCAGGCCGTCCCCGACCGGGAGCAGCGAGGACTGGAGCACGGTGGACTCGCGTACGGTGCGCAGCAGCTCGCGCAGCCGCAGCACCTCGGCGGGCTGGGCGGCGGAGTCCACGGTCCGCCCGTTGGCGAAGACCCCCTCGAAGCAGACCAGACCGCCCGGCCGCAGCAGCCGCAGGGCTTCCTCCAGGTAGTCCAGGCACTCCAGCCGGTCACCGTCGCAGAACACCAGGTCGTAACCGCCGTCGGCGAGCCGGGGGAGGACGTCCAGGGCGCGGCCGGGGATGAAGCGCGCCCGGTTGCCGGCGAAGCCGGCGGCCCGGAACGCCTGCTTGGCGAACTGCTGCATCTCGGGTTCGGTGTCGACGGTGGTCAGCACGCCGTCGGGGCGCATGCCGTGCAGCAGATGGATGCCGGAGACGCCGGTCCCGGTGCCGATCTCGGCGACGGCCTTGGCGTCCGCGGCGGCGGCGAGCAGGCGCAGCGCCGCGCCGGTGCCCGCGGACACCGAGCGCAGCCCTGCCTCCCGGGCCCGGTCACGGGCCCAGTGAAGGGCTTCGTCCTCGGCGACGAACGCGTCGGCGAACGCCCAGCTCGTCTGCCGGTTGCCGGTAATGACCCTCTCCTGTCCCCGTAGTTGGCGCAACGGTGACTGTATCCGCTGCGCACGGGAACCCGCAGATGGGACCAGGCGTTGAGGAGAGAAGGGGGGACCGTATGGATCACGGCCAAATGCAGGTCAAAAATACTTATCCGGAGCTAACGGGCGAGGTGGATATGGTAGGGGCTCTACTGGACACCACCAGAGCCGACAGGGGAGGTGCGGCTACGGCCGGTGACCGGAGAGTGCTGAGGCGCTTTCGCAGGTCAGCGGGCGAGCCGAAATCCGTGACCGACACCGCTGACCGTTCCCGTTCCGCCGACTCCACCACCGCGACCTTTGCCACTACCGCGTCGTTCGGTGCGGAGGGGGATTCCCCGGCGTGGACGCCTCCCACCTGGGAGGAGATCGTCAGCACGCACAGCGCACGGGTCTATCGCCTCGCCTACCGCCTCACCGGTAACCAGCACGACGCCGAGGACCTCACCCAGGAGGTGTTCGTCCGCGTCTTCCGCTCGCTGTCGACGTACACCCCGGGCACCTTCGAGGGCTGGCTGCACCGCATCACCACCAATCTCTTCCTCGACATGGTCCGCCGTCGTCAGCGCATCCGCTTCGACGCCCTCGCCGAGGACGCGGCCGAGCGGCTCCCCAGCCGCGAGCCCTCCCCCCAGCAGCACTTCAACGACACCCACTTCGACGCCGACGTGCAGCAGGCGCTCGACACCCTCGCGCCGGAGTTCCGCGCGGCCGTCGTGCTCTGTGACATCGAGGGGCTGTCGTACGAGGAGATCGCCGCGACGCTCGGTGTCAAGTTGGGCACCGTGCGCAGCCGGATCCACCGGGGCCGCTCCCATCTGCGCAAGGCGCTCCAGCACCGTGCTCCGGCGGGCGCGCGTGCCGAGCAGCAGCGCGAGGTCGCCGCGGTGGCGCCGCGGGTCTCCGGACCGCGGCTGAGTGGGGAGGTCGGGATCGCGTGACCCGATCAGGCGGTCCGTCCCCCGCCGAGCAGCATCTCGGCGACCGCCTTGCGGCTCTGGTCGACGGTGAACTCGGGCATGACGCGCGTGAGCGCGTCCTCGCACACCTGGCGACGTGCTGTAAGTGCAAGGCGGAGGCCGACGCGCAGCGGCGGCTGAAGAGCGTGTTCGCCGAGACGGCGCCCCCGGGGCCGTCCGAAGGCTTCCTCGCCCGTCTCCAGGGCCTCCCGGCCATCGGTGGCGACGACGGCCCGGGAAGCGGTTCCCCCTTCGCGGACCCGGGCGTGATGGGCCTGCGCGGCGCCGCGCGGGACGTACGGAGCGACGCACCGGAGGTGCGGGCGTCGGAGCGCAGACGGGAGCAGACGTTCGCCTATCTGCCCGCGGTGGCACCGGTGGACCCGGTCGCCGCGGTGTCGGCACACCGGGAGCGCGGCTTCCGGATCCATGAGGTCGAGCGCCCCGCGCCGCGCCGCCGCTTCGCCTTCGCGGCCGCGGGAGCGGTGTCCCTGGCCGCCTTCGCGCTCGGCGCTGCCCTGCCGCTGGAGGCGGCGGTCGACCCCGGCCCCCGGACGGACGGCTCGGACACCGCGGTCACCCCGGTCGACGCCGATGCCGTCGGCACGGGCACCCGCGAGCGGACCGGCCGCGATGTGGGCCTGCTCGCCACCACCGAGACGCGCCCGGCCGGGCTCCCGTCCCCGAGCGCGACCCCGAGCCACCCGGTGCTGAGCCCCTCCGGTGCCGCGGTGAACCCGCTGATACAGCCGGTCCTGTCGGTCACGGACCTGCTGCGGGCCCCGACCTCCACCCCGGCGGCGCCCGCGCCGACCCAGCTGGAGGGCCCGACCCAGCCCGCGTCGAGCACCCCCTACCTGGGCTTCAGCACACCCCCGCCCTAGGGATCCTGGAGATTCTGGGGATCGTGGGAATCTGCGCAATATCGCTCACACGTCCGGTCGTTCCCCTCGTTCCGCGCACGCGGGCCCGGGTGGACTGATTGAATCGCTTTCGGGCAGCCCTGCCCTGTCGGGGGCACCCCCGACGGTGGCCGCGGGCGAGCCGAAGAGTCGCGGTGACGTATGACCCGGGCGGCGCGATGGGCGCCCGCTTGCGGGAACTTGGGGAGATCATGGACGAGCGGAAGGCCCCCGGGCCCAAGCCGAAGTGGTGGAGCCGTCCGGTCGCAGGGCCCGGCGACCGGCAGTCGGACGACGCGGCGGAGACCGGCGCGGAGCCCTCGGCGGAGATGGCAGCGGAGACGGCGGCAGAGCGGGCGGTGCCGTCCGGGCCGGAGCCCGAGCGGCCGACCGGAGCCGACGACAGACGCGAGGCGGCGGACGGGACCCGTGCGGGCGCCGGGCGCCCGCTCCACGACCCCGATCCGTACAGCACCCCGCCCTACGGCGGCCCCGGCCCCTGGGCCCCCGCCCCGCCCGTACAGCACCCGGGTACGACTCCGGCGCACGGCACCCAGCTGCCCCCGGGCGCCGTCCCGCAGCCCGCTCCGCAGCCCGGGACCGCACAGCCCGGGAGCGCACAGCCCGGGATGATGACCCCGGCGCACGGCACGCAGCTGCCGCCCGGCGGCCATGGCGCGCCGCCGCCGTCGCCGCACACCGGGATGACCCCAGCCGAGGGCACCCCGGTCCCGGCCCAGTGGCAGGCCTACGACCCCTGGACCGTGGCCCCGCCGCCCACCGAGCGCAAGGTGGTCTCCCGCCGCCGCGCGTTCGTCGCCGTCCTGCTGATCGCGCTGATCGCGGGGTGCCTGGGCGGCGGGATCGGCGCGTACGTCGAGCGCGACCGGGCCTCGGGGGGCGTCGACGTGAAGCTTCCGCAAGCCCCGCTGGAGAAGGGCACCCGCTCCCCGGGCAGCGTCGCGGGCATCGCCTCCAGCGCGCTGCCGGGCGTGGTGACCATCCATGTCAGCGGCAGTTCCGAGGAGGGCACCGGCACCGGGTTCGTCCTCGACAAGCAGGGCCACATCCTCACCAACAACCATGTCGTGGCGCCCGCCGGTTCCGAGGGCGACATATCGGTGACGTTCAACGGCGGCCAGACCGCCCGCGCCAAGCTGGTCGGCCGGGACGCCGGGTACGACCTGGCGGTCATCCGGGTCGAGGGCGTCTCCGGGCTGAGCCCGCTGCCGCTGGGCAACTCCGAATCGGTCCAGGTCGGCGACCCGGTGGTGGCGATCGGTGCCCCGTTCGACCTGGCGGGCACGGTCACCTCCGGGATCATCAGCGCCAAGGAGCGCCCGATCACCGCGGGCGGCGAGGAGGAGGACGGCAGCGACATCTCGTATGTCGACGCGCTCCAGACCGACGCCCCGATCAACCCGGGCAACTCCGGCGGCCCGCTGGTCGACGGCAAGGCGCGGGTCATCGGGATCAACAGCGCCATCCGGGCCGCCGACGACGGCGCCGAGCTGGGCGGTCAGGGCGGCTCGATCGGTCTGGGCTTCGCGATCCCGATCAACCAGGGCAAGCGGGTCGCCGAGGAGCTGATCAACACCGGCAAGGCGACCCACCCCGTGATCGGCGTCACGCTCAACATGGAGTACACGGGCGACGGCGCCCGGGTGAACAGCAAGGGCGCCGCCGGGCCGCCGGTCACCCCGGACGGGCCGGGCGACAAGGCGGGGATCGAGGCCGGTGACGTGATCACCGAGGTGGACGGCGTCCGGGTGCACAGCGGCCAGGAGCTGATCGTCAAGATCCGCAGCCACCGCCCCGGCGACCGGCTCCGGCTGACCCTCAAGCGGGACGGCGACGAGCGCACCGTGGAGCTGACGCTGGGCTCGGCGAGCAGCGACGGCTAGCGGCGGCGGGTGGAGGCGGCGGCCGGACCGACGGCCGGGGCGCCAGGGCGGCCGGAGGAGGCTCCCTGGCGCCCGATGTTGGCCCGGGCGTCTCCCGCGGCGCCCCCGCCGACAGGTACGGTATTGAGTGGCCCACGCAGGGTTTCGGACGTCTTCTAGGAGCTGCAAGGTGTTGGACATAGGACCTCTCGAGCTCATCGCGCTCGTTGTCCTTGCGGTGCTCATCTTCGGCCCGGACAAGCTTCCGAAGGTCATCCGGGACGTGTCGCAGTTCATCCGCAAGATCCGGGAGTTCTCCGACAGCGCCAAGGAGGACATCCGCTCCGAGCTGGGGCCCGAATTCAAGGACTTCGAGTTCGAGGACCTGAACCCCAAGACCTTCGTGCGCAAGCACGTGCTCGACTCCGACGAGCTGGGCCTGAAGGAGATCCAGAACGGGTTCGACCTCCGCAAGGAGATGGCCGAGGTCGCCGACTCCGTGAACGGCCGGGAGAGTGACGTCGCACACGGCTCTTCAGGGGGCTCCGGCGCCACCCCGCCGTCCCTGTCCAAGGGCGATTCCGGCACCCCTGACCTGCTGCGCAAGCGTGATGACCAGCCTCGCGAGGACCGTCCGCCTTTCGACTCCGACGCCACTTGATCCCCCCGTATGCCCGGGCTGGTTGACCCGTATGGCTATCCTCCCTTTGTCCGGGGTGAGGTCGCCCGAAGGGGGGCGGGCCGCCCACGACGAAGGGCAACGAGGAGGCTCCGCGCACATGGGCACGACGAGTCGGCTAGGGGTGCATGGGGTGGACGGTACGGCGCAGGGGATGCCCGCCGAGGCTCGGCGGAGCGTCGACGGCTATCTGATGGCCGCCTTCCCCTGGTACGGCCTTGACGAGGCGTTCACCGGGCCGCGCTGGCTCATGCAGGTGGGTACGGCCGCCGACGGCCGGGTGGAGTACGGCTCGACCGGGCATGGCGAGGAGCCGTCGCTGCGCGTCGAGACCGACATGGACCAGCAGCGCTTCACGGCGGTGGTGACCGTCGGCGGCCGCCCCGTGCGGGACAGCGCGGACGGCACCGGCAAGCTGGAGGCCACCTCGGTCTCCTCGGCCGCCTGGCTGGCCGGGTCGGGCCTGCTGTCATGTACCTGGCCGACTCGCATGGAACGGGGGCTGCGCCAGGACTGGCTGGACCAGCAGACCGCGATCGCCTGGGAGCTGGCGGACGCCCTGGACGGCGAGGAGTGGTCCCCGCTGTCGCTGCCGGTGGACGGCGTGCCGACCGACTTCCACTACCGCGAGTCGGAGTACGGCTGGGTGCTGGCCGGGTCGGCGGGCGAGAGCGTGCACATCGGGGCGTACGGGCGCGGGATGAGCGCCTACGGCCTGGGCTTCTCGGTGATCAAGGACATCACCGCCTACGACGCATAGGGGTACGNCGGCCTGGGCTTCTCGGTGATCAAGGACATCACCGCCTACGACGCATAGGGGTACGGCTGCGCGGGGGCGGCCTCATGGACTCACCCATGAGGCCGCCCCCGCGCCCGTACGACCGCTCAGAACTTGTTGCGCGGCGTGACGCCCAGCGACATGCCCGCCAGGCCCCGCTGCCGCCCGCCGATCTTGCCCGCGATCGCGCGCAGCGCACTGCCCGCGGGGGAGTCGGGGTCGGACAGCACGACCGGCTTGCCGTCGTCGCCGCCCTCGCGCAGCCGGACGTCGATCGGGATGGCGCCCAGCACGGGCACCGTCGTCCCGGTGGTCCGGGACAGCCCCTCGGCGACGGTCTGCCCGCCGCCGGTGCCGAAGACGTCGACCATCTCGTCGCAGTGCGGGCAGGGCAGCCCGGACATGTTCTCCACCACGCCGACGATCTTCTGGTGGGTCTGGACGGCGATCGAGCCCGCCCGCTCGGCCACCTCGGCGGCGGCCTGCTGCGGCGTCGTCACCACCAGGATCTCGGCGCCCGGCACCAGCTGGGCGACGGAGATCGCGATGTCGCCGGTGCCCGGGGGCAGGTCCAGCAGCAGGACGTCGAGGTCGCCCCAGTAGACGTCGGCCAGGAACTGCTGGAGGGCGCGGTGCAGCATCGGTCCGCGCCACACCACCGGGGCGTTGCCCGGGGTGAACATGCCGATCGAGATCACCTTCACGCCGTTCGCCGACGGCGGCATGATCATGTCCTCGACCTGGGTCGGCCGCCCGTCGGCGCCCAGCATGCGCGGCACCGAGTGGCCGTAGATGTCGGCGTCCACGACGCCGACCTTGAGCCCGTCGTCGGCCATCGCGGCGGCCAGGTTGACCGTCACCGACGACTTGCCGACGCCGCCCTTGCCGGACGCGACCGCGTACACCCGGGTCAGCGAGCCGGGCTTGGCGAAGGGCACCTCGCGCTCGGCCTGTCCGCCGCGCAGCGAGGTCGCCAGCTCGCGCCGCTGCTCGTCGCTCATCACGTCCAGCTCGACCGTGACGCCCGTCACCCCGCCGACCTGGCCGACCGCGTCCCGCACCCGGCTGGTGATCGTCTCCCGCATCGGACAGCCGGCGACCGTGAGGTAGACCTCCACCGCGACCGTGCCGTCCGACGCGATCGCGACGGATTTGACCATGCCGAGGTCGGTGATCGGCTTGTGGATCTCCGGGTCGTTGACCGTGGCGAGCGCAGCGCGCACCGCGTCTTCGCTCGGTGCCGGGACAGTGTCGGTAGCCATAAAGAGATGGTACGGCGCCGGGGGTACGCGTCGGTAAGCCCGTCAGCGGTCGCGTTCCTCACGCGAGGGAGCGCGCGACGGCTCGGCCCGCCCCTCGTCCAGTTCCCGGACCAGTCCCTCGAACTCGGAGCGGATCCAGTCCCGCGTCGCGACCTCGCCGAGCCCGGCGCGCAGCGACGCGATCTCCCGGGTCAGGAACTCGGTGTCGGCGATGGACCGCTCGTCGCGCGCCCGGTCCTGTTCGTAGTTGACGCGGTCGCGGTCGGCCTGCCGGTACTGGGCGAGCAGGATCAGCGGCGCCGAGTACGACGCCTGGAGCGACAGCATCAGCGTCAGGAAGATGAACGGGAACGGGTCGAACCGCAGCGGGCCCGGGGCCAGGGTGTTCCAGGCCAGCCAGGCGACGACGAAGACCGTCATCCAGGCGATGAAGCGGCCCGTGCCCAGGAAGCGGGCGATCAGCTCCGACGCCCTGCCGAACGCCTCCGGGTCCCAGCGCGGCAGCGGACTGCGGCGGGGCTCCTTGGGCCGGTCGAGACGGCCGCCGTCACCGTCCACCGCCCACCTCCGGGATGTTCACGCCGCCGTACAGCTCGCGCTCCCGCCAGTCGGGTGGCAGCAGATGGTCCAGGACGTCGTCCACGGTCACCGCGCCCAGCAGCGCCCCGCCCTCGTCCACGATCGGCGCCGCCAGCAGGTTGTACGTCGCCAGGTGCCCGGCGACCACGGGCAGCGGGGTGTCCGGGCGCAGCGGCCGCAGATCGGTGTCCACGGCCGCGCCGACGAGGGTGAACGGCGGGTCGCGCAGCAGCCGTTGGAAGTGGATGGTGCCCAGATAGCGCCCGGTGGGCGTCTCGTCGGGCGGGCGGCACACGTACACCTGGGCGGCGAGCGCCGGGGTGAGGTCCTGGTTGCGCACCCGCGCGAGGGCGTCCGCGACCGTGGCGTCCGGGCGCAGCACGATCGGCTCGGTCGTCATCAGCCCGCCCGCCGAGCCCTCCTCGTACGACATCAGCCGCCGCATGTCGGCCGCGTCCCGGGGCCGCATCAGGGTCAGCAGCCGCTCCTTGTCCCGTTCGGGCAGCTCGGACAGCAGATCGGCCGCGTCGTCCGGGTCCATGGCCTCCAGGACGTCGGCCGCGCGCTCCTCCTCGAGCTTGCCGAGGATCTCCACCTGGTCGTCGTCGGGCAGCTCCTCCAGGACGTCCGCGAGCCGTTCGTCGTCCAGCGCCGCCGCGACCTCGCCGCGCCGCTTGGCGGAGAGGTGGTGCAGGACGTTGGCGAGGTCGGCGGGGCGCAGCTGTTCGAAGGTGGCCAGCAGGTTCTCCGCGCCCTGCCCGTGCTCCTCCAGCGAGAATCCGGTGACGGCCGACCAGTCCACGGTCAGCGTCTCGCCGCGGCGGCGCAGCGCACCGCTCTTGCCGCGCCGTACGAAGACCTTGTCGATCTCCCATTCGCGGCGCGCGGGCAGCTGGGCCATCCCCACGTCCAGGACCGTGACCTGCTCGCCGGTCTCCACCACCCGCACCGTGCGGTCCAGCAGTTCGCCGAGGACCAGCGTCTCGGTGGGGCGCTGCTCGAAGCGCCGCATGTTGACCACGCCGGTGGTGATGACCTGGCCCGACTCCACGCCGGTCACCCGCGTCATGGGCAGGAAGATGCGGCGGCGGGTGACCACTTCGACGACCAGCCCGAGCACCCGCGGCGGCCGCCCGGCCAGCCGCAGCATCGCCACCAGATCACGGACCCGCCCGACCTGGTCGCCGTTCGGGTCGAAGACGGCGACACCGGCCAGATGCGAGACATAGATCCGTGAGGCGCCTGCCGGCATGTCATGCGCCTCCTTCCCGCTACGCATGCGCGCGTATTCACCGGGTTCAGGCTAGCCTGCCCCGTTCTGCCCCGCCGCCGGACGAGCGGCCCCCGGGACCCTGCGCACACTTCCGTACGGCACCGGTACGCTGCCGTACTGCACCGGACCGGCATCAGGAGGCAGAGCGGACGTGCGCATCCGGAACACGGCTCTCGTCGCGGTGATGTGCGCGGGACTGGCCGCGCTCACCGCGTGCGGCGGCGAAGGGGAGAAGGCGGACCCCGACGCGGGAACGAACGGCGTGGGCAAGCTCCCCGCCAAGAAGATCGAGAGCAAGGCCCGGACGGTGGCGGGGAGCGCGGACGCGGTCCACCTGTCCGGCAGCCTCGTCTCCAAGGGCCGCACCTACAAGGTCGACATGAAGCTGAAGGGCGACGGCGGCACCGGCGTCGTCTCCACCAAGGGCTCCCGCTACGAACTGCTGCGGGTGGGCGAGGAGCTGTACCTCAAGGCGGACGCGGGCTTCTGGGCGCACCAGGGCGCGAGCGGCGGCCACAGCGGCGACGCGGCCGCCGCGGACAAGCTCGACGACAAGTACGTGAAGGTGCCGTCCGGGGATCCGTCCTACAAGCGGCTCAGCGGCTTCACGGACAAGAGCGTCATGCTGGACGGGCTGCTCGGCCTGCACGGCACCATCACCGCGGGCGACCGGGGCGAGGTCGGCGGCGTCCGTACGATCCGCATCCTCGGTGGCCAGGGCGGCGGCGGCACCCTCGACGTCTCCCTGGAGGGCCGCCCGTACCCGCTGCGGCTCCAGCGCGCGGGGGGCGCGGGGGTGATCCGGCTGGAGGACTGGAACAAGGACTTCAAGCTCTCCGCGCCGAAGGACGACCACGTGGTCGACTACGGCCAGCAGATCCCCACGGGGACGTAAGACCTGGGCCCGGGGCTGCGCCCCGGGCCGGGCCAGCCCGCTTTGCGCGCCCGCGTGCCGCAACCCAGCCCCTCCGGAACCCCCGTCTCTCCGGCAACCCAAGCCCCTCGGCAACCCAAGCCCTCCGGAACCCCCGCCTCTCCGGTAACCCAAGCCCCTCGGCAACCCTCGCCTCTCCGGCTCCACCGGGGGGCGATCGGCGGTGGTTGCGGGGCGCACGGAAACGTGGGCCCCCAAGCCCCTCCGGCGCTGGGGCGCGGGGGCCGGGGCGGGCCGATGATGCCCCACCCCAGCTCCTCCGGCGCTTGGGGAGCGGGGCCGGGGCGGCCGATGCCCCACTCCCAGCCCCTCCGGCGTTTGAGGAGCGGGGTCCAGGGGCGGAGCCCCGGCGGGGCGCGGGGCGGAGCCCCGCATCGGGGGG
>NZ_RIBZ01000273.1:0-39788 GCF_003721215.1 Streptomyces botrytidirepellens | reverse complement strand
TCGGTGCCGACCCCGGAGCCCTCGGCCCCGAGTTCCGCGCCCGCGTCGAAACCGGCGGCCGAGCCGACGCAGCAGCCCGGCGGAGACGGCGAGGGCGGTGGCGGTGGCGGCGGGGACGCCAAGCCCTCGAAGCCGCCGGTCGACCCGTTCGCGCGCGTCCTGCTGCGGAACGGGACCACGCAGAAGTGCGCCGCCCCCGTCGAGGAGCAGGGCAAGGTGGACGGGGAGACCGCCCAGTACCCGTGCGACGGGGCCCAGGACCGGCAGTTGTGGGACCTGGAGACCGTGTTCGAGGGCAAGGGGCCGGGCAACACCGACGTCGTCCAGATCCGCAACACCATGGACGGCTACTGCATGGACCTGCCGGACCAGGGCGCGGCCGTCATCAGGACGGGGGTGAAGGAGGCGCCCTGCACCCGCAAGATGGACGACAACCAGCTGTGGTGGGTGGAGAAGCGGCCCAACACCAACGGGCTCTACTGGATTCACAACTACACCAGCAACCAGCTCTGCCTGAACGTCGCGGGCTACGCCGACAAGGGCGAGGACAGGGCCGACGGCACGAGAATCACCATCTTCGGCTGCCAGGACGACGGCGACCTGGAGTGGTTCATCGTCAAACCCGACAGCCAGCAGTACTGAACGCCCCCGGCGCCCCGGCGCCTCCGGAAGCGGCGGGCCGTGGCTCACCAGATGACGTCCTCCAGCACCAGGCGGCCGTCCATCGGCTGGGAGTACCCAGTCGGGCCCGTCGCCGTGGGCCGAGGAGCAATGGGTCCTGTTCAGGCAGCAGGCGGACGCCACGCTGGACGCTCTGCGTCGCGAACCGGGTGGCGGCTGGATGGTCGAGGACCGTCGCGACGGCTCGTGACACCGGTGCTCAGCGGGCGCCGACCACCCCCTCAGGCGAGCCGGTGCGGCCCTGACGACCTCGGGCGGCCGCCATGGACCGTGGCGCAGGTCGGGTCAGTGGGCCGCCGCAGGCGTGGTCTTCTTGCGGGCGCGGTACGCGGCCGCCTTGATCTTGTTGCCGCAGGACTCCATCCCGCACCACTGCCGCCGCATGCCCCGCGAGCGGTCGATGTAGGTGCGGGTGCACTCCGGGTTGCCGCATTCCTTGAGCAGGGGGACGTCCGCCCCGCTCAGGAGCTCGATGGCGTGGCGCGCAACCATGGAGAGGGCTTCCTCCGGCGTGGCTTGCGTCCATCGCCCCGACGGCGTGAGCTGCGGCACCGCGGGTGGCCTGCGTGCCGCGTTGTTCACCACGGTCAGTGCCGCCCCGTCGTACTCCTCCCCGAGCCGACGGGCGGTGGCCAGCTGGTAAATGGCTTCCCGTACGGTCGTCGCCTGCTCGACGTCGGCCTCCTTGCCGGGGGAGACCGCATCGACGAGGCCGGACTCCACGTACCATGCGTTCAACCTTTCCGGCGTCGTGAACATCTCGAAGCGCTCCGAGCGGCGCGCTCGGAGCGTCGCGGCGAAGTCGAGTGCCGGGTTTCCGCATACGAAGACATGGTCGAGGTTCACGTCACCATTCTGGCAGGTGAGCGTGGCGCCGGGCAAGATTCGCCACCTGCGGAAGCGGCGCCCCATCGGTCGCTCCGTTTCACAGGCCCAGGTCGGCGGCGAGGCAGGAGAAGGACATCCACGATCCCTCGGGGTCGTAGGCTTGGCGCTTCGGGTCCTTCGTCGTGGCCGTCTCTTCCTCGACCATGTCCTCGTAGCGGATGCGCTCCGGCAACGTGCCGAACCGCGCTCGGCGTGCCGCCGCGGTGCCGTCCGTGGTGTTCGGGCATTCCACGGTCGAACTCCTCTCGGACTCTGTTCGCCTACGCGAGTCACCCGTCAAGAAGGTGACCGAAGCCGGACGGTGCCGTCGCTCGGCGTGTGGGCATTCAGCCTGATCAGATGTTTCATCAGAAATGATCTACGTCGACGACGGCCTGGGCGAAGTCGGTGGGTGCCTCCTGGGGCAGGTTGTGGCCGATCCCCGCCAGCGTTCGGTGCGCGTACTTACCCGTGAACCTGTCCCGGTACGAGGCGCCGTTGCCCGGAGCGGTGAAGGGATCCCGCTCGGCGTCGAGGGTGATGGTGGGCACCTCGATGACCGGCCGCGCGGCGAGCCGCTTCTCGAGTCCGTCGTAGCGGCGCTCGCCGTCGGCGAGGCTCAACCGCCAGCGGTAGTTGTGGATGACGATGGCCGCGTAGTCCGGGTTGTCGAAGGCCGCCGCGGTGCGC
This sequence comes from Streptomyces botrytidirepellens, assembly GCF_003721215.1. Lineage (NCBI taxonomy): Bacteria > Bacillati > Actinomycetota > Actinomycetes > Kitasatosporales > Streptomycetaceae > Streptomyces > Streptomyces botrytidirepellens. The sequence continues at coordinate 37,550 of NZ_RIBZ01000273.1, read as the reverse complement.
TCGAACGTGGCGTCGTCGAAGTCCCATGTCGGGGAGACGGTGTCCCATACGAGCCTGGTCAGGTCGTGGCGCAGGGTCTTGTCCTCCATGGCGAGCCGACCCCGCTCCGTGGAGAGGTAGTACTGGTACCACCAGGCGTATTCGGCTTTGGGTGCCAGGGGCTTCAGGTTCGCCTGGAGGTCGGTGATGAGGTATCCGCTCACCGACACGAGGGCCTTGCAGCGTTCGGGCCAGAGCGCGGCGATGATGTCGGCGGTGCGTGAGCCCCAGTCGAAGCCGGCCAGAACCGCCCTCCCGATCTTCAGGGCGTCCATCAGGGCGATGACGTCGAGGGCGATGGCCGACTGCTGGGCGTTCCGGAACGTCCCCCCGGAGAGGAAACGCGTCGTGCCGTGGCCACGCAGATAGGGGACGATCACCCGGTAGCCCTGCTCGGCCAGCAGAGGGGCGACGTCGGCGTAGCTGTGGATGTCGTACGGCCAGCCGTGCAGGCAGATGACCGCGGGACCGTGAGCGGGGCCCAGCTCGACATAGCCGACGTTCAGCAGGCCGGCCTTGATGCGTTTCAGCTGCGGAAAGGTGGTGTGCGCTCCGGGGGTGACCGTGGGGACGGTCGACGCCGCGGATGCGCTCCGAGTGACAGCGGACGCGGCCTGCGGGCCGGTCAGTGAGACAGCGGCCGTGCCCAGCCCCAGGGCCTTGCTGAAACTGCGTCTGTTGATCACGTGCATCACTCCGTGTGTCTGGTGAGCCGCCTTCTGTGATGCCTGACTGTCCCACAAGAGGTGTCACCGGTCAAGACGGTGACGAACGGTTCACGTCTGGCTTCCGCGTGCTTCTACTGCGGGCTGCGCAATTTGGTGGGCGCGGGGTCGAGGCCCCATGGTCGTCACTGTCTTGATGGGTGATGATGGAGAGCGGTCATGGCAGTCAGCTACACCGCCGTGGTGAACGTCGCCGGACCCCGGGCTCCCTGCCCCGGTTGCCGTCCCCAGTCCGCGTGGCAGTCGGGGTCTCATCTGTCCCGCTGAGGACGTGGTCGGTTTCGCATTGGGCGGCGTACCAGCCCAGGGCGCGCACCATGGCCTTGTGCGGGGTGGGCGGCAGGAGGGGGCGGGATTGTCCCAGGCTTCCTCGACGAGGCTGCGGGCTTCGGTCATGCACGCCTCGAGGGCGCCGCTGTGGACGAGGAACTCGGATGCTGTGCGTGCCCCCGTGTCGGAATGCTGCCGGAGCGCAGCGCGCAGGTGTTGGCGGTCGGTCGCATCAAGGAGTCCGACAGCGTGGGCCACGGGATAGGTGACCTCGCCGTTACGCAGGTCTTCTGCGGGGGAGCGTGTGGTGATGCCCTGCTGATGTTCCTGGGCGGTTACCAGCCCGTACAGGTCGGCGACGTCGTCCGTGATCTGGTAGGCGGTTCCGACGGCTTCGAAGTACCGGCAGATGGCATCGAGTTGCTGCTCGTCGGCGCCGCCGAGGATCGCGGAGACCTCGGCGGTGCTGCGGACGAGCATCCCTGTCTTGAGCCGGTGTGCGGTGCGGACTTCGTCGAGGAGCGGGCGGGCGTCACCGCTGGCGACGGCTTCGTCGAACGCGGCGTGGTGCCCGGCGATGTCGAGGGCCTGGCCGGCGCGCAGGTCCCGCAGGTAGAGCCGGTAGATGCGGAGCATGGTTTCCGGGGCGGCCTGCGGGACCCGCTGCATGAGGGCGTCGAAGGTGTAGTAGCCGAGGGTGCCGGCGGTGATGGCGGGGGCGGTGCCGAAGACCTCGTGGACGCTCGGGCGGCCAACCTCCGCAGCTGTGGCCGCCTACACGACAGCACTCACCTGCGCCTTCTGGAGGCCCGAGCAACCAGCCCTGCTCGCTGCGGGCCTCTTTCTCGCCGGGATCACGTACGGCGCCCTGGGCGTCGCCTTCGGCTCATTGCTACGACGCGAAGTGGAGGGCATGTTCGCCGTCGTGATGACCAGCGTCATCGACCTCGCCCTCCAAAACCCCCTCTACAGCTCCAGATCAAATGGCAGCATCGTGCGCTATCTGCCTTGCTATGGCGCGATGCAGGCCGCTACGGGTGCAGGGTTCTCCACCACGCCCCTGCCGGAATACCTGGCCATCCAGACCGGATGGTTCGCAGCCGCCGCGCTCGTCGGCCTTCTCGCCTTCCATAGCCGAACCCGGAACAGTCTCAGCAGGACACGGCCGCACGTCATCGCGCCGTCTACCCGCTGACGTCACCCCGGAGGCCGAGGCCCTTCCGAGCGGGACGCCCTCGTCCGAGCGCACAGAGCAACGACCCCGCCGGATCAGCCGCCGGTGACCGGTACCACTTGCTTGCCGCCAGGGACCGGCACTACGGCCGGGGCTCGCGTCGACTGGTCTGCTGCCTGACGCCGGGCGCCACGTCCGGTACACAGCACCAGTTGCGCTGCACAGTTCCCGCTCAACCGCCGAGTGCGCTCGTCGGTACCGTCCACGGCACGCGGCGTGCGCCGTTATCTCCTCGCCACTGGGTCAGCCTGTGCCGGGTCCACCGGGTGCCGCGGTGGTCTTCGCCGAGCACACGCACCGTGTCGGCCAGCACGTGCTCGTATGTCTCCACGGCCTCGGCGACATCACCGGCCTCCGCCCGCACGCCGGCCAGGCTGAGCCGGGTGTCCAGGACGAGGGAATGGTCCGCGCCCCACGCCCGCGCACGCACCGCGACGAGTCGCTCGTACGACCCCACGGCGTCGGCAGCATTCCCGCTCCGTCTCTGCCACAGGGCGGTATTCCGGAGGTTGCGGGTGTCGTCGTCCCGCTCCTCCTCACGCAGAAGCCAGTCCCGGCCTGTACTCACCCGGTCCGGGTGCTGTTTCAGCAGTCTGCCAATGTCGCGGCTGTCGGCGATGATGCCCAGTCCGATCGCGATCCATCTTGTCCGTTTCATGTCCACGCCTCGCGTTTTCGCCTCGCGCTCGCCCCGACTGACAGGCCGCACCTTGGCATGGTGCGGTGGGGGAAGCGCCGTCGTGAAGGTGGTGGGCCGGGCTTCGGCGTCGTCGCATCTCGATCAGGCCTTCATCGTGCGGCCGTCGCCGGTGGCGATACGGTTCTGCTCGTGGTCGGCCCATCCGCGCAGGACGGACGCCCCGCAGGCGCTCGCCAGCAACCTGCCGCGGTGGAAGGGCGAAGACGACCCTCCAGGGCCGCATCAACGCTGAGTTCACCGGCCCCGACATGAGCAAGGGCCGGCTGTTGCGCGCGGGTGCGAAACAGCTTCGCGACCAAGGTGCCGGTGGTCCGTTTGCGGCTCCCCGGTGTGCGCGGACAGGGCGGAGCCCGAGCCGGGCGCCCGGGCGTCCACGACCGAGGCCCTGGCGGAGAAAGTCCGGCGGGTGTCCGCCTGGCAGGGGACGGGCGGCTCGTTCGCCTTCCCCGGCTCTTCGCGGGCCTCGCCGAGGCGGTCGCGACGGAAGCCGAGCGGTATGAGGAAGTGGCCCAGAAGCGGCGCCTCCCGGGCCTGCGGACAGGGGACTTCTGGCGGGGCGTGATCTCCGGATCCATCCGGAACCTGCTGACGGCTCCGCACCCGCGTCCTCACTCAGCCATGGGCCGTCGAGAGGTGGGCATACAGTCCGGGCTCATGGAGTCGCCACAGCCCACGGATCCACAAGCCGAGGCTGCACAGGGCCGTATCGCTCTCTGGCTCGACCCGGGGACTTGCGCTGGCTGGCGCAGCACTGCGGTGTGTTCAGTGGCGGGTCGGCAGGAGGCGCGTGATGCGGCCGAGGTCGCCGGTGAGAAGGTCGCGGTGGCTGATGGTGAAGTCCCCGTTGGGCAGCATTTGTTCTTGACCGTAATACCGGCCCACGACGTTGGTGGGGAGGAAGCTGCGCAGGCTCTGGCGCATGTTCTTGGGGTAGTCGACGGGTGCGCCCCAGTCGGAGGGGGCCTGGTCGGTGGAGAGCAGGACCCAGTGGTCTACGGGCACGGTGGCGTCGAGGTCTGGTGCTGCTCCGGTGTGGCTGTCCAGCGCCGGTACGGTCAGCTGGTCGGGGTCGAGAGGCGGGTACCACAGCAGGAGAGGTTTGGCGTGTTGTGCGTCGGCGTTGTCGAAGCAGCACACGGCAATGGTGTGGTCGGGGAAGTGCTCGGCGTAGAAGTGCAGGAGGTCCGGTTCAAGGTTTGGGCGCCGGTGCGGTGGCACCTGGTGCAAAGCGGTGGGAATCATGGTGGGGTCGGCGGCCAGGAGTACCGTGTAGACGTCGTGGTCGAAGACCTGGACGGGCGGCGGTTCGGCGCTCATCCACGCCATGTCCTCGACTTCTGCCGTGAGGGGTTCGACGGCGGCGACCATGCGGCGCAGGACATCGCCGGTTCGTCCGGCGGAGAGGAAGTTGCTGGGGGTGAGCTGCCGTGTGGGCAGGTGCAGCAGCATGGCGTTCGGGCCGCCCGCCAGATTGACGGCGGTGTTCTGGTAGCCCATGACATGAATGAGGCCGTGCACGGGATGGTGCTGCCGGCCGCAGTACACCATCGTGCTGGAGAACGCGGCTTCACCTGTGGAGATGCACATGGCGGCACGGTACTGCCTCTCCCGCAACACGCCCGCCGCCACCCGTGAATCAGACACATCCTTCGGGCCATCGGGCCACCTACACCGACCTTGTCCGCCGCACCGACACCACCGCGCTCACCGCCCGCTGGCGAGCTGGCCGCCTTCGGGCACCGAAGTCATCCAGGCCATCTAATGTCGGACACGCGGTGGCGGCCCGTGCAGCCCCGGCTCATCACTGTCGACGGGATCGAGTACCGCTGGCGGATCCGGAGGAAGCCCTCCTACGTGCAGGGACTCGGCTGGACACCGACGACCTACGCGGTCGAAAGCGGCCAACGGCAGCCAGTCGGGGACGACCTTGATCGGCCCCAGCGGCCAGGCCCATGCCAGTAGCTGGGTGGGTGTCAAGGCAGAGTCCATTTGCCCAGCTCACGTCGCTGCCAGTGTTCGAGATGCCCTGGAGCAAGGCTGGCATCCAACCCGGGGCGGTTCTCCATTTCGGCTCGACCGACACGCAGGGTTCACCCAGCGATGAGGCTAAATGGAGAAGCATGGCGCATCTGGCCCGGCATCATGGGCTGGTGACGACATGGATGCGCTGCTACTGGGATAAGGAAGACGTCTGGTTCTACTTCCAGGTCGATGCAGGTGGCTGGGTGGCTCCGCAGACTCCAAGGGCCTGATCGGACCCCGATCGCGGCCGCATCCCTCGACGAATGCCAGCAGACCACGACGAAAGCCGCCTCGATGGCTACGACAGCAGGTTCGGGCTCACAGCCGAACTTCCCGTCTCAGAGTGGGAGGGGCACGACCCCGAGCAACTGGCCTCCGAAGAGTTCGAGGACCTCTGGGCCGGCGCTCGTCGGCAGATCGCAGCCCGGCCCCGCTGACTCTCGGCCTGCGGAGCTCCTTGACATCATTTCGGCATGGCTCCCACCCTTCCTCGCACCGTTCGAGCCGTCGACACCGACCAGCTCATCAACTTGGAACAGGAGGCCGCCACATGCGGCTTCAGCCAGCGAATTCCCGTCGAATGGCTCAAAGAGCATCTCGCCGCAGATGCGACGCACTACCTGTTCACCACACTCGTCCACCGGCTCAAGCACCGTCCCGAAGTGTCGCCGCAGTGGAGGTGCCAGCTCCTGCTGACTGTCAGCACTGGCGAACAAATCTGGGGACTGCTCGACGTCCTTCCCGACACCTTCGACAAGATCCCGGAGACCTTGGACACAGCGTCCAAGAAGGACATCGTCAGCCGTATTGAGCGAGCCGTCACCCAGCGTGAGTGGGCAGAGCGGATGGCTGCTGACGCCGATCGTGAAGAGATACCACACGGGCACCCGGACATCCATTGAGACAGCCCAGGTCCGCCGTGGGCGACCACCACCTGACGGACGAGGGCCCGGCCGCCGGACACCGTCTGCCCCTGACCGTCACGGGCAAGCCGGCGCGCGCCGTCCAGGCGAACATGGTGCACTTGGCGCCGAACGGCACGGCGACCGCGCCCAAGCCCTTCGGCACCGTCTTCGACACCTGGAACTCCTCGGGTCCGCTGAACAGGACGTCGGCGCGTGGCGCCGCGCTGCTCCGCGGATGCGTCGGCATCGTGGGCTGGGTCGGTGAGGACCGGGTGCTGTGCCGCACCTCTTCCGGCGTGTTCCGGACCGTGGACGGCCGCAGCGGTCGCGCCATCGGCGCTCCGATCAGCGTGGTCGGGCCCCGGGAGGGGATGGTGGCGGACGTGAAGAGGTTCATCGTGTCCCTATGGGTTTCGTCAACCTGTGAGGACGCGTTGACGTTGGTAGAAGGTGCCATCGCGGAGCATGGAAAGAGCACCGGGGCGTGAGCAATTTTCCACCGTGGTCCTGGTGCGGGTGACCACCCGCACCTGGGAACGGTTCGCCCCGCAGGCCGGCCCGGCCCTGACGGGCAGCACGCACCCGGGCGGCGTCCACATCGTGCAGGGTTGGAACTCCCACCAGACGCAGGCGCTGTTTCTGACCGACGTCGAAGCCGCCGCATGCGTCATCGTCGCGGCGGCCGAATAGATCTGACGCCAAATCCAGACACACCACGGGCCCCGGGAATCAGCTATGACGCCCCCCAGGGCCCGGAGGTGTCGCTGACCCCCTTCGGGACCCTGGGGCTGGCCCCCGTGCGGCCGGGGTGTTGACGCCATGGCGCCGCATGGTCCCGGTCCGTACGTTTAAGCAGGTCAGAGCATTCCTTGCCGATTCAGGACCGGAGTCCTCCATGTCTCAGACCGCCGCGCCGTCTGTGTCCACCGCACCCGTCGGCGTCACCGCGCAGCAGGGGAGTGAGTTCACTCCTCTGCTGCGGAAGGTCAGGGGACGGGGACTGCTGGAACGTCGCAAGGGATGGTACGCGCGGATGATCACCGTGAACCTCCTCGCCCTGGCCGCCGTGGTGACAGGGTTCGTCCTCGCCGGGGACACCTGGTGGACGCTGCTGCTCGCCGCGCCGCTCGCCATCCTGTCCGCCCGCACCGCCTACGTCGGCCACGACGCCGGGCACGCCCAGATCGCCGTCGGCCGCCGGGCGAACCGCGCCATCGGGCTCCTTCACGGCAATCTGCTCCTGGGCATGAGTTACGCGTGGTGGAACGACAAGCACAACCGGCACCACGCCAACCCCAACCACATCGAGAAGGACCCGGACGTCGGCGCCGGCGCACTGGTGTGGACCGCGAAGCAGGCCGCTGTGCGCCGAGGATTCGCCCGCTGGGTCACCCGCCACCAGGCCTGGCTGTTCTTCCCGATGCTGCTGCTCGAAGGCATCGCCCTGAAGGTGAGCAGTGTCCAGGACCTGCGGCGGCAGCCGGTGCGCGAGCGGGCGGTCGAGGGCGCGCTGCTGGCGCTGCACGCGGCCGGTTACGGTGCCCTGCTGCTCACCTGCCTGCCGGTGGGTAAGGCTGTCGCGTTCGCACTGCTCCATCAGGCGCTCTTCGGGCTCCACCTGGGAATGGCCTTCGCGCCCAACCACAAGGGCATGGAGATGCCCGACCCGGCGGGGGAGCGCTGGGGCCATCTGCGCCGCCAGGTCCTGACCTCGCGGAACGTCCGGGGCGGGCCGGTCACGGACTGGCTCCTCGGCGGGCTGAACTACCAGATCGAGCACCACCTCTTCCCGAACATGCCCAGGCCCCATCTCAGGCTCGCACAGCCTCTGGTCCGGGAACACTGCCGCAACCTCGGGCTCCCTTACGCCGAGACCGGGCTGCTCGACTCCTACCGGCAAGGGCTGCGGCACATGCACACGGTCGGCGGTGCGGCCCGGCCAGAATGAGAGCGCCGTCGGCCGCGGGGCCGGCCGGGCCTTCCCGCAGACCACGCCCATGGCTCCCTGCCCGACGCCGCAAGCCGAAACGGTAGCGTCCAGCTGCTCCTCTTGGCTCTCCCGCTCGCGTCGCGCCGTGTTGCGGAAGCGCCTCGCCGCTCGCTATGCGGGGCCTTCCAAACCGTGGGCGCGGGTGCCCAGAACGCGCTGTGACACTTCTGCTTCCATCGTGCCGTCGAACGGCGGCGTTGCCGATGCTGCTTCGCGTGCCTCTGTGGCACCTCGGGCGTCTTCGAGGACGAGGTCCATGTTGATGGCGCCGCCTGCGGTGCTTCCGGCGCCGGCGGACTGGGGCACGGCGGCGAGGACGTCGCTGACGTTCCCGGCGGCCCACACGCCCTGGACGCCGGTGAATCCGTAGGGGTCGACAGCTACCTGGACACCGGAGCCGGCGGGGTGAGGGTTGAGGGTGAGCCCGAGGTCTTCGAGGAAGCCGCCGCGGGCGGTGAAGGTGGGGGCGACGACGAGGGTGTCGAGGGGGATGACGGTGCCGGAGACCAGGCGGGCGCCGGTCAGCTTGTCCTGTTCGGTGTCGGTCTCCAGGGCGGTGACGGCGCCGTGGATCACTTCGATGCCGAGCGCGGCGAGCTGTTCCCACTGCTCGTCGGTGAGCTCCGCCTGTGCGTGGTGGGCGAAGAGGGCGACGTGGTCGGTCATCTGACGGAACAGCAGGGCTTGGTGGAAGTTTCCCAGGACACCGACCTTGGTGTCGCGGGCTTCCCAGCCGTGGCAGTACACGCAGTGGATCACGTCGTGCCCCCACCGCTCGGCCAGGCCGGGGATGTCGGGCAGTTCGTCGGTCAGGCCGGTGGTCACCAGGACGCGCCGGGCACGGGCGCGCTGTCCGTCCTGGGTGGTGATCGTGAAGGTACTGCCGCCACGCTCGACGCGCTCGACCCGGCCGTTGACGACTGCTCCGCCATAGGAGGCGACTTCCTCCCGGCCTACGCGAAGGAGTTCCAGGGGGGAGATGCCTTCGCGCCCCAGGATGTTGTGTGCTCCGACTCGCACGGCGGGGGCGTTGCGGGGTTCGCCCGCGTCGATGACGAGGACGGAGCGCCGTACGCGGGTCAGCAGCAGCGCGGCGGACAGGCCGGCGGCGCCCCCGCCGATCACGACGACGTCCCAGGTGCGGCCGTCGGTGCTCTTCAGCTCATTGGTGTCCATGTCGGCACCATCACCCCGCATCACCTTTCACAGCAAACTGCTTTGCTGTTTCGGCAACGAATCGGTCATCGATTCGCGCGCTGTCGCACCGCCACATCGCCGTCTCCTCCTTGCCGGGATGGCCGGTGAAGAGCCAGTTCTCCGCGTCCCGTTCCTCCGGCCGCCAGCCTGCCTCGGGTGCTCGATCAGCAGACCCCGGCCGAGCTGAGTGACGGGCGGGTGGACGCGAACCATCAGCGGCTGCTGCGTCGATTCGCGCGCGCAGCTGCCGCACCGTGTCACCGCACCGGGGCCGGCCGCTACGGCGGCACGTGTCAGACGGTCGAAGTGATCGCTCGGGTGACGGCCGTGATCGCAGGGGTGGGGCGGCCGGGGAGGCGCGCCACGAGAACACGGCGGATCTCAGAAGGCGCGCCTTCGACGCGTACCAGGCTCACCCCGGGCGGTAGCACCGGCGAGAGCCGGGACGGCACCGTCGTCACCCCGAAGCCGTTGGCGACCAGCTGGAGTTTCGTCAGCCAGTCGCGTGCGCGGTGGGCGATGTGCGGCCGTCCAGGCAGGCCGGGCCAGACGCCGAGCAGTGGCTCGGCGTTCGACGACGGGGTGGCGATCCACGCGGCGTCGACCAGCTCGTCGACGTGCACCGTGGTGCGGCCGGCGAACTTCCCGGTCGAAGACGTCGCCACGACCAGTTCGGTGTCCACGGCGGTCTCGACGTGCAGGCGCGGCGACTCGCTGTCCAAGGGCCGGTGGGGCGGGCGGGACGTCAGCACGGCGAGGTCGATCGAGCCCGCACGCAGCGCCCGGATAAGGGTTGGCGTGGTGCCCTCGGTCGTCGTGACCGTGATCTGCGGGTCGGTTGCCGTGAGGCGGGTGAGCGCGGCGGGCAGGATGGCGGCGCCCGCGCTCAGGAACAGTCCGAGCCGCACCAGTTCGGTCCGTGGGACGGTGCCGGTGAGGTCGGACTCGGCCGCCGCGAGGCAGTCCAGGATGGTGCGGGCGTGGCGCAGCAGGGTCAGACCCGCGGGGGTGAGCCGTACTCCGTCGGGACGGCGGTCGAACAGGGTGGTGCCCGCGCTCCGTTCGAGGGAGACGGCCTGGCGTGAGACCGCCGACTGCGTGTAGCCGAGCCTGGCGGCTGCCGCGGTGAAGCTGCCGGATTCCGCGATCTGTTGCAGGACCCGCAGACCCGTACTGGAGATGTCCATGCGGCATACGCATACCACAGATGCCAGATCGTCGCTTCCCGCATGGCCGCCGGACTCCTAGTGTCGATGCCGACGGACCTGGGCGAACATGGAGGTCATCGCATGCGAGCAGCAGTACTGACACGGTTCGGCGCCCCGCTCACGGTGCGGGAGATGCCCGACCCCGAGGCCGGCGGCGGTGAGGTGGTGGTCGAGGTACTGGCTACCTGCGTCCCCCCGTACGCGGCCGAGGTCTTCGGCGGCGAACGGAACTACCCCCTGGTTCCTCCCGTCGTGCCCGGTGTCGGCGGCGTGGGACGGATCGTCCGCGTCGGTCCGGACGCAACCCGGCTGCGCGCCGGGGACCTGGTGTGGTGCGATTCCACGGTGCGCTCGCGGGACGACGCCCTGACGCCCGACATCACGCTTCAGGGCTGGAGCTCCCGCGGCGAGGGCGGCGCACGGCTGGCCCGGTACCTGCACGACGGGTCGTTCGCCGAACTTATGCGGGTCCCGACGGAGAACGTTTTCCCGCTGCCTGCCGCCGCGGGGGACGACCCGGCCCGCTGGGCCGCGCTCACCGCGCACACCATCCCTTACGGCGGGCTGCTGGCAGGCGGGCTCGCGGCTGGTGAGACGCTGCTCGTCAGCGGGGCCACCGGCAATCTCGGCAGCAGTGCGGTCGCGGTCGCGCTCGCGATGGGGGCGGGCCGCGTGGTCGCGCCGGGCCGCAACCGGGCAGCGCTCGACCTTCTCGCCGAGCGGTTCGGTCCGCGTGTGCGCCCGGTGCCGCTGACCGGGGACGAGGCCGCCGACCGAGCGGCGATGTCCGCGGCGGGCGACGGCCCGATCGACATGGTGATCGACCTGCTCCCGCCGAGCGCACCCAGCTCCGCGGTGCGTGTGGCGGCCATGGCCGTGCGCGAGTACGGACGTGTCGTCCTCATGGGCGGCGTCGGCATGCTCGACGGCGCAGCCCTCGCGCTCCCGTACCGGTGGATCATGCGTAACTCGGTCACCGTGCGCGGCCAGTGGATGTACCCGCGCACAGCGAACGTCGGCATCATCCGGCTCCTCGCCTCGGGCGCGCTGGACCTCGCCCCCGAACACGTCCGGTCGTTCGGCCTCGATGCCGTCAACGACGCGGTCGCGTACGCCACCTCACACGGCGGCCCGTTCGACCGCACCACCCTCGTCCCAGTGGCAACTGTCAGGCCCCCGAGCACGTGATCACGACGCCATGAGCACACCAGACCGGGCCCGCCGGCCCAGCGTGCGTCGGCCGTATGAACGCGCTCAGGGTGAGACTGCCCCGCAGCTTCACCCGTCGACGCGCCGTCCTGCTCAGCGGGACGATCTCAGCGGGGTCGTCCGGGTCAGCGACCGCGGCTGCCTGAGCCAACTCCATCGAGAGGACGCTGTACCGCCTGGACGCTGGTCAGGGTCCCGCCGAGCTTCGCCTTCGCGAGCAGCGGCAGGCCCGCGGTGTTCCGGAGCCCCATGGAGAAGCGCAAAGCATCGTCGCCGATCTGTTTCTCCTTGCCCGGTTCAGCGGTGACACGGTACTGCTTCTCTGCTGCGGCCGGGTTGAAAGGGTCGACGATGTCATAGAAGTGCGCCGCCGCCGAGATGGCCCCGTTGAGGGTGCGCGGGTAGCCGTCCGGCACCCCGTCCTTCACGCTCTTAGCACTGGGAAGCACGGTTGGCTCAGTCGTGCCCTGCGTCGGCGGCAGGGAAAAGACATCGGGCGACTGGGCATGCTGCTGGTCGCCAGAGCCGCCCCTATCCGCACCCGACCCCTGGGTGAAGACCGCGGAAGCGGCCGCGCCCAGCGCCGCGGCCGCCACCAGGGCTGCCAACATGACCAAGCGCAGCACGGTGGTGCGGGGCACCGGCGAAAGCGAAGCCATCTTCAGAACCTCAGCCAGCGATGACCGATGTGGTCCAGGCTCGACCATGCCCCGGGGCCGTCGAGTCACAGGCGCCAGCGGGACGGCGACGAGCGCGGCACCGATCATGACGCCTGGACCGGCTCGGGAACCGTTCCCCCAGATCCTGCGTGATCTCTCGATGTGTTGTCGGCTGGTGGTGAGGTGACCGGAGGGGAGCAGATGAGAGCGCGGACGATGGTGAGCGTGGCGGTATCGGCCTGTGTGGCGCTGGTGGCGTGCGCGTGCGGTCCGGAGAAAACGAAGGAGGACACGGACGCGAAGCCTGCGCAGCCGTCCGCGTCCACGCGGGCAAAAGAGCCGTCAGCCGCGCCGTCCGCGTCCACGCGGAGCGAGAAACCGTCGGCCGCCCCGACCGGAGACCACCCCGGGCCCAAGACGAAGGAGGGCGCGATCCAGCGGTACGAGCAGTACCTCCACGCCCTCGGCCGGGAGGACATCGACACGGTCTGCGAAGTGGCCGGGCCCGCCGCGAAGAAGGCACAGGACCAGGGGCTCGGCCCGTGCACCTCGACATACGTCGCCGTGTTCCAGATGATCTCGCCCGCGCAGAAGAAGGCCCTGCAATCCGCGACGGTCGACCCGCAGCGCATCGCCGTGCGCACGCCCGACAAGATCGAGATGCCGGTCGAAGCGGTCAGGGCCTCCGCCACCTTCTCCGAGAACGACCTCGGCAGCTACACCCTGGAGTACCTCAAGAACGATTGGTACATCACCGACTGAACCCGACGCGCCATATACGGAGCCATGTCGCCTCCCGCCACGACACTGCAAAGGTGGCGTCATGCCGGGGTGATGGGTTCTGGCTGGGTGGGAGCAGGTCTCCTCGCTTCGGATGCGTGGCCGAGGTTCTCGCCTCTGACGGCCTCCGTCAGACTCTGGCCTACAAGGTCGCAGCGACGCCCGCCCTCGACACTCGCCACCCGGCAGCCTGACCAGGAAGCCCCGGGCGCATCCCGTTCTGGCCGCCTTACCGAATGCGGCAGCCTGTAGGTCCGCAAGGGGCCGAGCGGGCAGCAGCCTCGTCGTTCCCACTGCGGTATAACCAGGCCATGATCTACCACGTTGTGACTGCCGCTGACTGGTATGCCCATTCCGAGCAGCCGTACGGTCCTTCTTCGCTTGCGGAGGACGGTTTCGTCCACTGTTCCCCCGACGAGGCGACCACCCTGGCCGTCGTGAACGCCTTCTACCGCGATGCGCCCAGGCCGCTGCTGGTGCTGCTGCTCGACGAGGAGCGTCTTGCCTCTCGGGTGGAATGGGAAGAGGCGGTTCCCGTACCACCGCCCGGGGTCGGCGCGGACATCGTGTTTCCGCATGTGTTCGGCCTGATCAACCGTGATGCTGTCACGGCTGTCCTGGAGATCCAGTGGGATGGTGAAGGCAGGGCAACCGGAATGCGGGAGTGGTCATCAGCCTGATGTCCGGGAGGGCTCTGCACGGGGCGAGTAGAAGCCGCATCAAGAGTGGCGACGCACCCGAGCCTGGCTGCCGGGAAGCCGGCCGTGGCGGCAGGGCGGTATGGGACGGCGGCAGCCAGTCCCAAGCGGCGTACGGCGGAACCCATACACCGCGCGTCGCCTTGTCCGTCCGGTCGTAGGCAATGCCGGCCCGGGCAGCCAGGCCGGAGATGGGGGCCGTGCGGGCCGCCCCTGGGGGCCTTCCCTTGAAACGGTGCTGACACCGTAGGAGTCATGACAGCAGAAGGTAATGACACCGGAACCGGAACCCCTATGCAGAATGGCCTCACGTCTCTGCGGGAGGTGGCGTGCCGTTATCAGGCGAATGAGATACGCCCGGAGGACCTGCCGATGATCGCAGCTGAGGCGCTCGCGACCGGGCTGGACACCCCGACGCTGTGCGAACTCGCCGGTTGGCCTCGCAACGCGGATGCCCGCAAAATCCGCAACGCGTTCGAGCAAGCACTCTCCGAGTCCGAAATCGAGTTACCTGATCCGGGCCTGGCACGGCGCCACGCTCTGCGCCGGCTGGCTGCGAGACTCATCAATGGAGAAATCGCTCCCGCCGACCTGGCGACGGACGACTGGTGGGAGACGGAGGCCGAGACCGCGGCGGAGCGATCGTTCGTGGCATTGATCCCGCAATGCGAATGCTGCATCGAGTACACATTGGGGCTTGATCAGCAGACGTGGGCGACCCAGCTGCGTATCGCCGCCCTCGCCCTGACGTCGTCTCCGCCGATCGGCCCCGGATGCTGACTCTGCCCGGCGTGCTCACACTCGACCAAGGCGTGGACCCGTCAAGCAGACTTCACTGAAGGCGCTGTTCAGCGGCCTGGTCCGACGGATCTGCCTGAGCCCCGGTGCCCTACCTCAACGACAACCTCGCCGTCACCTCCACCTTCGGCGACGACAAACGGGCCCCGTTGCGGGAGATGCCCGGCGGCAACGCCACCGCCTCCGGCGGGGAGCCGGTCGGCAGCCGGCAGTGTGCGCAAGTTGCGGCCGGTGATCTGGGTAATGACCAAGACCGGTACCTGGAAGGTACGGAAGGCGCAGAGCCGGGGGAGGATCTCCTGCTCGCGCGGCTTCCGCCGTGGCTTGGGCGGCGGCGCCCTTGGTGAGGTCGGGGCTCTGGTCGAGCACGTAGGCGGTGGCCGCCAGGTCCCCGTCCTGCATGAAGGTGCGACTTTCCAAAACCGCAGCGGCACCTGGATGCCCCGGTAGGGCGGGTCGGAGTCCTGGGAGTACCGGCCCGGTGAAGACCGTCAGCTTGTAGTCGAAGTTTGCAGCGTGGTCGAGCAGAAAGTTCTCCAGGCCCTGCCACAACTGCCGCCCCTGGTTGAAGAGGTCCATCTGCGGAGCGGAATTCGTGTAGTGGAACGTGTCCCCGTCCGCCGTGGCCCCCCGCGCCCCATACCGGGTCGAGTCGGCGGACCAGGTCGCCTTTGCCGAGGGGGTTGTCCTGGTAGATGGGGTGGCCGGCCTGCTGGGCTTCGGGGAGGCGGGGGTCGAAACGCCAGTCGTCACGGGTGGCCATCGATGAGGTTCGCTCCGTCGATCATGACGGTTGTTGCCGCGGCCAGCCGCCGGTCCGGGCGGAAGACGACACTGAAGTGGGTGTACGGGAGGATCACCGTTTCGATACCCGAATCGGTAGGCACGGGCAGCGGTACAGTCGGCCCCTGAAAGCGGTCGTTGTAGCCCTTGCGGTTTGCCAGGGGCTCGCGGCTGGCGCTCTCCGCGTTCAGAGACCACAGCGAGTTGATCGTCGCGGCTTCCCCGATCCCACGAGCCTTCGCCATTCCCGGCAGCCCCGGCCGGATCCTGGCCACGGCGCCCATGACGAGGATGCGGCGGGGGACCGTCGGCGACCGCCGGGGCACCCCGTACGCTCTCGCCCGGGCCGCCCTCATCGCCCAACGCACCCGGCCCCAGTGCGCCCTGCATTTCTCCGAGCACACTGTCGCCCGCCGTATCGCCGCGCTCCAGACCCTTCCACCCCCGCGGCTGTGGCCCATCGCCGCTGCCGTGCTCGGGCTCGGTACCGTCCCGGCCCTCGGAGCCACCGGCGACCTCCTCCGCCTCCTCGCGGTTCCCCTGCTGGGGTGACAGGGCCCGGTCAGGGCCTCGTTCCGTCCTGGCGGGGACGGTGCAGACGGCCGCGGGCGACGAGTTCGACCGTCACTCCGACCGCGACGGACTGGACCGCCATGAGAGCGATCAGGACGAAGAGCTGTACCGCCGCGGCCATGACGGGTGTGGCTCCGCCCAAGAGCATGCCGACGAACGCGCCGGGGAGCGTGACGAGGCCGACGGTACGGGTCTGGTCGAGGCCGGGCAGCAGAGCGTCGGAGGCGGCGGGCCGGACGATTTCCAGGCGTGCGTCCCGGTCCGCGAAACCCAGTGCCATCGCGGCTTCCACCTCGCCGTGGCGCAGGGAGAGTGCGTCGAGGGAACGGCGTCCGGCGAGTACGGTCGCGGTGAGCGCGCCGCCGATGAGGATGCCCGTGATCGGGATCAGGGTGATGCCTTCGAGCGGGACGAGCCCTGTCAGTCCGAGCGCCACGACCACAGGAACCACACCGGCGAAGATGGGCGCCGCAACCAGCCACCAGGAGTCGTCGCTGGTGATCCGCCGTCCGGCGGTTCTTACGGCGACCGTGAACATGACCGCCAGGAACACCGCAAGGCCCAGCGGGGACGTGACGGCCCAGGTGATCACGAGCGAGACCAGGATGAGCTGGAGCGCGGCACGCAGTCCGGCCGTCAGGACCTCTCGCGACCTGTTGGTCCGGGTGTCCGGTGCAAGGTGAAACCATGCGACGGCGCCCGCCGCGGATATCAGCAGGACGGCGAGCAGGACGCCCAGGGTGACGTTGACCGGTACGAGAGATGCCGCGCTCAGATTCATGTGTCCCATCATGAGAACCGTCGGCCGACGATCTGGCTAGCCGCTTGCGTCATCCCCTCGGGCGATTTCCACGCTGCGGTGCAGGTCCACCGCGCAGGCCCGTGTGAGGCCGACACCGGCCGCCAGTCGGCTCGCGGCGGCCGCGGTCGGGTTATGGCCACCATCAGCGCCATCCGCAGCACCTGGCCGAGCACGAGTGTGGCGAGGGCCGCGACCGCGCTGTACACCCGCCCTCGTGCGCCGAGGGGGTGTGCGGCGCTGGTGGTGCGAGGCGATGCTCGACACCGATCCGTCGGGCGACCGGTTCACTGTCGGGCTGAACGGCACCCTGCCCACGAAGAGCGTCGCGGCGGCCATCGCGCGCCGCCTGGCGGCCGGGCTGCCCGTTGAGTGAGCCACGCGGCCAGGAGCCGGAAGGCTGGCCTTGTGAGCTGTCCGAAGAGGTCGACGCGCTGCTGGCACTCATCTCTGCCGGATGAGGTCTTCGGGGCGATCATCGTGGCGACCAGCTCCAGCGGTGGCCCGTACGGTGGACCGCGCAGCGGGGCGGGCCGGGCGTGGGCAACCGATGCTGGGTGGCTTACGTGTCATGGGGCAGTGGCGGCTACCCGTCGGATCTCAGCACTGTTGATGGTGACGCCGGGAGCTGTCCAGTCGCTGGCTGGTGGAGTTGATTCGCGGGCTTGCTCCTCGGTCTCGAACAGGATGACCGAGAGTCCGCGGCCGTCGGCAGGCTCCAGCCAGTACCCGGCGATGAGGCCGGGAGCCGAGCGGACCCTTGGCAGGATGTCGTTCATCAGCGCAGCGGCAGCAGCCGGGGCCTGATCTGGGTCAATCGTCAACGTCACAAGTGCCGCGTGCATGGGTGTCTCCGTTCTGCGGTTCCCGTCATCAGTAGGACGTTGCTGAGGATCAAAAATCATCGGGCTGGCGCTTGCCTGACGGGCCTGGCGTCTTCCGCCCCTTATAGACGGGCCTGATCACCCGTTGTCGGGCTCTGGTCACGTGGTTCTCTTTGCCGAGGCGTGTCGGCGCAAGTCCGGTGCGGAGGGGGCCGTAACCGCGCTGGTGCTGGAACTCCAGGCTGGCGGTGAAGATCGTGCCGTAGAAGCCGAANTAACCGCGCTGGTGCTGGAACTCCAGGCTGGCGGTGAAGATCGTGCCGTAGAAGCCGAAGTTGAACAGCAGACCGATGACGGTCCGCCGCTCATCGCGGGACGGCGCAGCAGGTTCAGCGGGAGGGCGGGGGAGCGGGCCAGCCACTCTCGTACGGCGAAGGCGGCGGCCGCCAGTGCGGCCAGGCCCGCTCCGGCGAGGACTGCCGGATCGGACCAGCCCGGCCGCCCGGCTTCGTTGAGCGCCGCGGTCAGCGCACTGTGCGGCCAGTCCAGAGCCCGGCCGGGCTGCCGCGGTGAGCGTGCCACATGGCGCAGCGTCAGCAGCAGGCACTTCGTACCGTCGGGCAGGTTGATGAGGAACACCCAGCACCAGCCGACCGCGTCCACGAGCACCCCGCCCAGCAGCGGCCCGGCACGGGCCGCGATGCTCGCCATCGAACCCCACAGCCCGAAGGCCCGGGAGCGTGCGGCCGGTGCCGGGTGGGCCTGCTGAAGCAGGGCCAGGGAACCGGGCACGATCAGCCCTGCCCCGAACCCTTCCACCAGGCGGGCCGTGACCAGGGCGGGGGCGCTGGGTGCGAGTGCGCAGCTGGCCGAGGACACCGTGAACACCGCCACGCCAATGCAGAAGATCCGCTGGTTGCCCAGCCGGTCGCCCAGCGCGCCGCCGGTACCAACGCCCGCAAGCACGCACCGGGCACACCCGTCGACGTGGCGCTGGCCGGAGGGCCGGGCGACGGTCTCACGGTGGAGGTCCGCAACGCGCTGCCCGCGACCCCCGGACCGGAACCGGTCTCACCGGTCGCGGCCCGCGTCCGACTCGACGGCGGCACCCTCGACCACTTCGCTGCCGTGGACGGTCTCGCCGCCACCCGGGCCCTCACACATCCCGGGGCCCCGCCCCCACAGGTGATCGTGCTGACCACCTTCGACGAGCACCGGCTGGTAGTGGAGGCGGTGCGCGACGGCGCCGCCGGGTACCTCGTCGAACACGCCGCGCCCGAGGGCATCGTGGAGGCGGTACCAGCTCGCCCTCCCCACTCATGACGCCCACCGGCAGAGCTGACCGGACGGGGTCGTGCCGGGCGCCCGATCAGCCGCAGTGACCGGTGCCCTTCGTGGAATAGGTGGTGATGCCGCCTTCCCAGGTGACGCACTGTCCGGGGGCGTGAAGGTAGACGGGCCCGGCGTAGGTCGTGAACTGGCCACTGTCGGTCGCCTTCCCCTCCCGTTCCGAGCTGAGCGAGGCGAACATGTACACCGGCGCGCCGGCGCTGGCGCGAACGGTGACCACACAGTTCTCGCCGGTCGTCTTGTTGTACGTCAGGAAGGTGGTACCCAGGTTCTCCATGTCGGCGGAGTCGATGACCTTGTGGCCGGCGCCACAGGCTCCGTTGTACTTCGCGACCGGGCCGACCGACTCCGCCGCGGACGCGGGTCCGGCAAGGGCGAGGGCACTGCCACTGACGCCGATGGCGATGGTCATGATGGTGGCTGTACGACGTGCGAGCTTCATGGGTTCCCCTCGTTTGCGTGGTCCGTAGATCCGTGTCCGGTGGCGCGGCCGGCCGGCAGCCGGCGCCCGCCCCACGCGTGGTGAGACCGGATGACCTCTGGGTTGGTTGTGGTCTCACTGCGTCACAGTTCTGTCACCGCGCCGGTCGGGTACGGGTTCGTCCGTCGGCGTCCCCGTCAACGTTCTCGTTCCCGCGAAGAAGTTCGGGTGGTCAGCTCGCCGTGCTCTACAGATGTATTGAGGTCGGCTACGTCTCTCGTCCACTGGTCGACGTCCTTCTGGCGAGCATGGCAGCCTGTCACGTCATCAAGGCTGGGTGGACGATTCAAATCACCGTGGTCAATGGACAGTTGACCGGTGGCGGCGTGGTGCCGGACGGCTCCTCAGCCGCTCTGCGACCCGGGCCAAGGGGTTTCTTTGGAGGGTTCGTGGACGCGATCGCGGATGGCGGAGGGCAGGTCCTTCACACTGCCGTCGACGGCCCGCTTCACCCACGGCTGCCCGCCGAAGTTGATCTCGGATGAGAACGAGTCCGGCCGCACCGCACGCGTCTACGAGAAGCGCGACTCCGGTCGGTGGGTGTGCGTCACCAAGAGCGGCGGCGTTGCGTGGAAGGCCGGGAGGCATCCCGTCACTGGCAGGCGTCCCTTGTAGGGCCCGGCCCCGTTGGCGAGGGTGGGGCCCGGGCCATTGGCTTGATCGGGCCGCGAGTCTTGATCGCTGCCGAGCCTGCTGATGGGCTGGCCGGCATGACTGAGCTCGGCCCCGTCGCCTGGCCACCTGCCCCGATCAGGACCGAGCGGCTCGTGCTCCGCGAGCCCGAGGCCCGGGACCGTGCGACGTTCATCGAGCTGCTCGCCTCGCCAGAGGTGCACACCTACCTCGGCGGCCCCCGCCCGCGTGACGAGCTTGAGCGCGAGATGCCCGGGGTGCCCGAGCGGTGGCCCGGGAGCTTCGTCGTTGATCTCGACGGGGCGATGATCGGCCAGATCCTGCTCAGGAGATCAACGGGCACCGTCGCCCGGCTGCCGCGGGGAAGGTCGATCTCGGCTACCTGTTCCTGCCGCGAGCGTGGGGATTCGGGTACGCCGCCGAGGCGTGCGCGGCGGCACTCGGCTGGCTCGCCGGCGCGCTTCCCGGCGAGCCGGTGGTGCTCACCACCCAGACCGCCAACGTCGGCTCGATGCGCCTCGCGGCGAAGCTGGGGTTCACCGAGGTAGAGCGGTTCCAGGCTTGGGACGCCGAGCAGTGGCTCGGCATGCGGTCCCCGGTCACGCCGTCCGATTGAGCTCGTGTTCGAGTCGTGGACGAAGCCAGGTGGGCATGGCGAATGTGACGGTGACGCATGATGAGCGGCCGCGGGACCTGGAAGCCCTCGTCAATGCCGTCGGCACGCCGGGGGACCCGTCAATCACCGTTCGTCTGGACACAGCCGAACGCGTCCTGTTCGCCCTCGCCCGTGTGCAGGGCATCGACCCCGACACCGCTCCCTGACCAAGCCCAAACCCAGTCGTCACTGGTGGCGGCACGCTTTGGAGTCGTGCGGACGGAACCTGTCCGCAAGGATCGGTAGCGTTCCCTCATGCCGAACACCGTGCTCGACCGCCGCACACTCAACCGTGCTCTGCTGGACCGCCAGCTACTGCTGGAGCGCTCCGAGATGTCCGCTCTGGATGCGATTGAGCACCTGGTGGGCATGCAGTCGCAGGCGCCGGACGCGCCCTACGTCGGGCTCTGGACCCGGCTGAAGCGCTTCTCGTTCGCCGAGCTGGCGGGGCTGATGACCGAACGCCGCGCGGTGCGGATCGTGCTGATGCGGGGAACGGTGCATCTGGTGAGCGCGTCGGACGCGCTGGCGCTGCGGCCGGTGGTGCAGCCGATGCTCGACCGCCAGTTCCGTAGCAGCACCTGGGCGCCCGGAGTGCGGGGCGTGGACCGGGAGGAGCTGGTGGCTGCCGGGCGGATGCTGGTGGGGGAGCGGGCGCGGAATCCGGCGGAGCTGCGGGCGGCGCTGGGCGAACGGTGGCCGGAAGCGGATCCCGGCTCACTGGTGAACGCACTGCGCAACTGGGTACCCCTCGTGCAGTTGCCGCCGCGCGGGGTATGGGGCAAGGGCGGACAGCCGGTGTACGCGACCGTGGAGGAGTGGGTGGGGCGGGCGGTCGAAAGCCCCGACCCGGAGACCGTCGTCAGGCGGTATCTCGGCGCCTTCGGCCCGGCGGGTGTCGCCGACCTACAGAAGTGGTCCGGTCTGACGGGGCTGCGCCAGGTCGTGGCCGGGCTGGAACTGCGGACGTACCGGGACGATCAGGGACAGGTGCTGTACGACCTGCCGGACGCGGACCTGCCCGACCCCGATACCCCGGTGTCCGCGCGTTTCGTCGCGGACTTCGACAACCTGGTGCTGTCGCACGCCGACCGGTCCCGCATTCTCGGGGAGGTGGCACCGAGCCGGGTGATGACGGCCAACGGCATCGTTCGCGGCACGATCCTGGTCGACGGATTCGTGGGCGGTACGTGGAAGTTCGAGCGCCGGCGAGGTGAAGCGGCGGTCCTGGTCGAGCCGTACGGGCGGCTCCGGGTCGCTGACCGGGAGGCGCTGGAGGCGGAGGGCTCCCGGCTGCTGGCGGCCACCGACCCGCAGGCGTCGGCCCATGCCGTCCGATTCACGGATAGTTGAATTCGGCTCTTGACTCGGCTGCATCCGTCAGGCTGCCGGAGCCAGAGGCAGCGCTCCGCACCACCAGAGGCGTGGAGTACGTCGACCCCCATCGCCCGCGCCGTGTAGGATGGGCGGACCGACGCGGGGTGGAGCAGCTCGGTAGCTCGCTGGGCTCATAACCCAGAGGTCGCAGGTTCAAATCCTGTCCCCGCTACCAACGCACCGGCCCCCTCGACGCCATGTCGAGGGGGCCGGTTGCACGTCCAGGCGCTGCCCTACGGAGCCGCCCCGATGACGACCCGGCGTAGTGCAGGGGCGGGACCAGCGCCCGGTGAGCGCGATATCGTGGATCGCCCGCTATCTGCCGCTTCCATGATCTGGCAGGAGCGCCCCGCGTGCCCGAGGACCCCACAGCCCACCACGGACTCGCCGCCCTCACGCGGCGTTTCGAAGAGGCCGCGGAGAAGAACGACCGCGAGTTCGGGATCATCAAGAGCGACCTGACCGCGCTCCGTCTCCAGATCGGGAACCTCGACCAGAAGGCTGGGAACCTCGACCTCGGCCAAGATGGACCGTAACCAGGCGCAGATCGTCGAGCTGCACACGGGGCGTACCGAGCCGCGGAGGGTCGCGGCCCCGGTGAGCACGACACGGAGCGAGGCAGCATGAGCGAGGCAGTAGCGGACAGAAACGGCCCCCTGGTCCCGCAGCCCAAGGCGACCGCGGAGGAGGTGCGTGCCGCGCTGGTGCGGATCGCGCCGAGCAGGGTGGCGGCATTCGACGCTGACCGGACGAAGGCGATGGCGGCCGCTCGTGAGCATGTGGACGCGGCGCCGATGCGGCGGTTCCTGCGGCAGTGGGCGTTGACCGTGGCGATCGAGCGCCACCCCGCCCGTGCAGCACGCCTGCGCGAGCTGGAGGCACGCGCCGCGCAGGTGGAGGACCCGGCGGAGGCCCGCGCTATCGCCGCCGAGGTGTCCGCCATCCAGACCGAGGCGGCGGACGAGGCGGGTATCGACCGGCGGGCTGGCGGGTGACCGGTACGGGTTTTGGGCAGCGCGGACGTAGACCATGCACGGCGGTTGGCGCCCGGGGCGAGCGGGCGTCAACGCGCCTTGGGGGTCAGTGCCAGCCGGTGCAGGACAAGCTGCCCCCTCGGCCGTCGTAGATTTCCACGCAGGCTCGGTAGGTGTTGCTCGACCCGACCATCAGTGTGTACGCAGGGCAGGAGGGCGAGGCGTTCGCCGTGTACGAGTTCCCGCGCCGGATCTCGATCTTGAACCGCCAGTTGCTGTTGGCCTTCTGGATCCGCGCCCACGCGGCGCTGCACCGGGGCGAGTTCCGCAGCTCCACCTCTGGCACACCGCCCGCCGGCCGCACCCGGTCGATGACGCTGGCGCCGGGGCCGCAACCCTCGCTCCGGGGGTTCTTCCCCGTGCACGAGGAAGCCCTGCATGAGGTCGGCGCCGCGGCTGCGGCGGGCAGGACGGGGGCGAGCAGCAGCGCGTATGCGAGAACTGCGGTGCTGAGGGAGGAGAGAGCTGAGCGGCGAACGGCCATGCGGAGCCTCCCGAGGCTGTCCGCGGCGCCGGTGCGACATCGGCGCCGCCCGCCCCTCTTCGTGTCAGTGCGGCTTGGCACCATAACGATCATGAGTCACAACATCTCGTACTCCACCGCGGACCAGGCCGACGTCCTGGCCTACCTGAGCAGCAACGGCGACCTCTCCTTGGACCAGCAGCGCCGCCTCGAAGGAATGCACGAGGACGCCCAGGCCCACCAGGACGACCTCGACCGTCAGGGCATCGACTGGGGCCTGTCCATCCCCGACGCCCTCGACCATCTCCTCGCCGGGCACACCGACCCAGGCCCGGAGTACGCGGGCAATGCGTACCACTCCGCGCTCCAGCACATCATCGACCACAACGCGTCCGACCCGTCCCACCTGGGCACCTACTCGAAGCCCTCAACGTTTTTCGGCCTGGTGGACGACGAGCTGGGACGCCTCGGCGTGCCCGCCGACCTCCTGCCCCATGGCTACCTCTACGGCGGACTGCCCGACGACTTCCCGTTCATCCCAGGCTCGATCGACGGCTACCCCGCTATCGGCCACCTGCCGCTGGCCAAGACCAAGGCAGCCGCCGATGCCTACCGTGCGGTCGTGGACCAGATGGCCCCCGACTTCCACTACGACGTTCGAGAGCTGATCAAGAAGCTGGAGTTCGAGCACGACGAATGGGAGCGCGCCACGAAGAACGTTCACTGGTACACCCAGGACACGCTCTTCTTCCAGATCACCTGACGCAAGCCACACAGGACCCTCCCGGTTCCCGGAAGGAACACGGACACCATGAGTGAACAACCGATCAACCCGCGGCTCGCAGAAGACATTCAGTGGAGGGAGAAGCGCGGTCCGGCGCGGTACCAGAACTGGACCGAGAAGCCGGTGCGGTACTTCACCGTGATCGACCAGGACGACGGATCGATCCTCGGGTATGTCTGGGCCGGCGACGAGGACGACGCCGCCTTCTACGAACCCCGGACGGAGGGTGGCTCCCGCGCGGTAAACCACGGCATGGTCTGGCTTAACCGGCTGCGCGAGGGGAAGGGCCGCGGTCTCCGCGCGACCCAGACCCTCCATGAGCTGTACGGCAAGTCAGAACCGGCTGGCAACGGCCGTCCCCTCCCCGGCTCCCTCGCTCACGCCCCGAACGCCGCCGTGGTCAAGGCTCTCGCCCAGACACCTTGAGAAGTGCACGAGATTCTCCGGGCGAGGTGTCCGGCCCTGCGAAGAGGCCCGGCTGGAGGGCCGGGCCTCCACCGCGGTCACATCACGGTGACGGTCTTCCACACACCGCACGGCGCCCGCTTTCCGCTCTCCGGTGTGCTCCTCGCCCTGGCCGCGGGGGCCGCTATGGCCGCCTACCTGCTGCTGAGCAAGAAGGCGGGAGCTCGCAGCACCGGAGGCGGCCCGCTGGCCCTGGCAGTGGCATGGGCGGCCGCGCTGACGGTGCCGCTGGGCGTAGTGGATCAGAGGACAGAGCTGCTCGCCCCCCCGGGGTTCTGCTGGCCGGGGTCGCGGTAGCGGTGCTTTCGGCGGTGCTCCCGTACTCGCTGGAGTCGCAGCCCTGCGGCGGCTGCCGACGCGGAGGATTGGGGGTGCTAACCAGCCTGGAGCCCGCGAGCGCGGGCCTCGCCGGAGTGCTGAGCGGGGTGCAGTGGGCGGCTCTGGTGGGGCGTTGGCCGGGGGAGTGGTACGTGGGCATGGGTCGGTTGACGTCGGAGTCGGCTGCTTTGCGTTGTCGTGATGCATGTGGTGTGTGAGGTGTGCGCGGGTGGCCGTCGC
Source organism: Streptomyces botrytidirepellens (assembly GCF_003721215.1). NCBI lineage: Bacteria > Bacillati > Actinomycetota > Actinomycetes > Kitasatosporales > Streptomycetaceae > Streptomyces > Streptomyces botrytidirepellens. The sequence goes on along the minus strand of NZ_RIBZ01000273.1, from coordinate 12,337 downwards.
GCAGCATTTGCACGGCCTCACCCATTGGGTCGCGAGGACGAGAGCGGTGCCCGCCGGGCGGGCGTGACATCGCCGCCGACGCCCGCCCGGCGGGATCGGCCGTGAAGTTCCGGTGAACTCTCCCGCCCCACGGGATCGGCCTTTTCCACAGGTCAGAGCGGGTGTCCCCGGTGGGGATGATCAGCGTTGCGAAGGTTCAACCCGGGAACCCACATCGGTACCTCCATCGCGTGCTACCACCCCATCTGGGCCGAGGTGCCAAGCGACGACTTCCTATGGATCAATGACCTGGCATGCCACGGCAACTTCGGCCGATGGGCCGAAATCACCTACCACCTCCAAGAAGCCATGACCTCACCATCACACCCCGCCTACAGCCGCGACCTTGTCCGCGCCATTCTGAGCAGACTCAACCCCGCCATCTGCAACCTCGACTGACACCTTGCGGAGCGGACGATGTCTGCAAGGTATGCGGATGGCGGAGGTCGAGTGCGGCCGCCATCGGCGCGGGTCAGTTCGCCCCCGGCCTCCAGCCACCACAGCGACAGCACTTCCTGCTCACTGTCGTCGAGCCAGCGCGTCGCCTCGGCGACCTCCTTGCGCTGGCCTTCCAGCCCCAGCCCACGAGCGTCAGATCGGCGAAGTCGGGCTCGGGCCCGGGCATCTCGTGCACCATCCCCAAGCCGCCGACGGGCGCGTCCTGACGCTCCCGCCAGTGGCGGCGTACCTGGTTCATCGCGATGGCCACGAGCCAGGACCGGCAGACGGAGGGGTCGCGCAGTCCGCCGAGCCCGCCGAGGGCCCTGATCTAGGTGTCCTGGACGACATCGTCGACGTCCGCGTGCCCTTTGAGGGCGCGGCCGACGACGTTGTAGACCAGCGGCAGATACGCGCTGACGAGCTGATCCTGCGCGTCCGGGGCACCGGACCGGGCGGCCTTGATGACCCGTGCTCCGACCTTGCCGATCACTCTAGGCGCTGTGAACCACCCCCACCGAAACTCCCTGTCCGCTTCCCGTCAGCCCCCACTGAAGCTTCCCGTCCGCTTCCCGTCCGCTTCCCGTCAGCAGGGACCGGCCGGGCGGCAGCCGACGGCCGAGCGCGGCGGCCACGCCTGCGGATCGAGGATGCCCAGTACATACGCCCGGCTGACCAGCGCCAGCCGGGTGGGTGCCGCCAGCAACTCCCGCAGCCGGGCGAGGTGGTAGTCCAGGGTCTGCCGGGAGAGCCGGAGCGAGGCGGCGATCTCGTTGTTGCCGTGCCCGGCGGACAGCAGGGTGAGGATGCGCAACTGCGCCGCGGTGAGCGGTGGCAGCGGCGGGTGCGGCAGCGTGTGGTGGGGCAGTACCGCCCAGACGCCGCGGGCCCGCCGTGAACCGCCGCTGACGGCGGTGAGCAGCACCCGGGCCCGCCACTCGTCGCCCCGGGCGTCGAGGAAGACCGCGGAGGTCTGGAACCGGCGCCAGCGCCGGTTCACCAGATCCCGCCAGGCGTGGCGAAGCCCGGCAAGATCGTCGGCGGGGGCCAGATAGCGGTGGGCGGGGCGGCCGAGCAGATCGGGCACATGGACCCGGAGCAGTTCCGCGGCCGAGGCGCTGACCCGGCGTATCCGGCCGCCCGGCGAGAGCAGGGCGCAGGGCAGACCGCTGTGTTCGCTGAGCGCCTGGAGGTCCTCCTCGGCGGCGCGCCGCCGGCTCAGGGCGAGGGTGTAGTCGGTGATGTCGATGTAGATCCCGGCCACACAGGTCTGGCCACCCTCGGCCACCGGGAAGCGGTGGCCGACCGCGCGCCCGGGTGAGCCGTCGGGGCGGTGGTAGCCGATGGTGTGCCGCACCGGCTTGCCGGAGCTGAGCACCTGCCGGTCCAGGGTCTGGAAGGTCGCCACGTCCTCGGGGGCGTCGACATCGGTGACGCTGCTGCCGATCACGGCGTCGGGGGTGGTGCCGTACAGATGGGCGTAGGCGTGGTTGGCCCACAGATAGCGGCCGTGGGCGTCGCGGATGAACGCCGCGGCGGGCGCGAAGTCGGCGAAGTCGGTGAACGCGGCGTACCCGTGGCGTCCGCGCTCCAGGGCGCTGATGTCCACCGCGAGCCCGCTGACCCCGCCCCGGCCGTCACCGGCCAGTCGGCCGGGAAAGGAGGTGACGTCGAACAGCCGCCCGCCGAACCGGACCTGGCGGCGGTCGATCCCCGACCGGCCCTCGGCGGCCGCCCCTTCCCGCGCGGCGTCGGCCGTGCCGCCGAGACTGTCGACGAACCGCTGTGCGGTGCCGGGGTCATGGAAGGCGCCCCCGCCGCAGTTGACGATGCGCAGCCCCTCATCGGCTTCCCACCATGACACGGGCATGCGCTCGAGCAGCGTACTCAGGCCCATATCGGACACCAGCCGCCTTTCCGGTCCGGCCTCCGGGTACGGACCGCCGAAGGCATGGCTGAGGATTGCCCAAGCCCCGCGCTCACATGCGGCGTAACCAGCCGGAACGCAAAAGGGGCCGAGAAGGGCTGAAACCCATACCCGACGGCCTCGCTCACCGTGAACCCCTCGTGACACTCAGGCATTTGCCTGAGCGCCCACCCCCGATTCGGGGGGTAAGCGTCATGCCCGACTGGTTCGCTTGACGGGACCGGATCGCGGCGGATGTGCCGGCCCGCCGGTTTCTGTTGAGCCGTCGAGAAACCCTGAACCGAGGAGTCGTTATCTGTGAGTAAGGTGCTGTTTGTCTACGCCAAGGGCGGGCCGCCGCTGGAATACGCGCTGTCCCGGGTCGCCGCGAAGGCCGAAGTGCATCTGCTCGTGCTCAGTCCCCTTCCGCCCTCCGCCCACGAGGTGGTCACCCGGCTGTGCGCCTCGGTGGTCGGCCCCGTGGACACCGCGTCCCAGGACCTCGTCGCGCTCATCACGGCTCAGGCACAGGCCGTCGGCGCCGACGCGGTGTTCACCCCGTCCGAGTACGCCGTGGTGGCGGTGGCCGACGCCTGCGAGCGGCTGGGGCTCGCCGGGGCCGGTGCGCGCTGCGTGCTGGCCCGGGACAAGCGGATGATGCGCCGCACCTGGGACGCGCACGGGGTGTCCCAGCCACGGTTCCGCTCCGTGGCCACCGAGCGCGATCTGCACGAGGCCGCGGCCGAGGTCCCGTACCCGATGCTGATGAAGGCGGCCTGGAGCGCCGGGTCCACCGCCCATCAGATCCTGCGCGGCCCGGAGGACATCGCGCCCGCCTGGGCCCGGGCCCGTGAGGTGATGGAGGAGTCCGCCCGCCAGGGCTACGCCGAGCTCCATGTGGCCGGGGCGGACGCCGACTTCCTCGTCGAGGAGATCGTGTCGGGCACGGCCGGGGACTGGTTCGAGGAGCCGGGCTGGGGCGACTACGTCAGCGTCGAGGGCGTCGTGGCCGAGGGCGTCTATCACCCGGTGTGCCTGAGCGGGCGGATGCCCACCGTCGAGCCGTTCACCGAGCGCGCCGGGATCACCCCCGCCCTGCTCCCCGAGGACGCCCAGCGCAAGGTGGTGGAGCTGGCGACGGCCGCCGTGGACGCGCTCGGCCTGCGCACCTGCGGCACCCACACCGAGATCAAGCTGGGCGCCGACGGACGGATGTGGGTCATCGAGACCGCAGCCCGGTTCGGCGGCGCGATGACCGTCCCCCAGATCGAGGAGGTCTTCGGGGTGGACGTCATCGGCATGCTCATCGACCGGCTGCTCGGCCGCGAGGTCGACTGGCCCGATCCGGGGCCCGGTTCGGTGCTGGGCGCCGCGGACGCCAAGGGCGCGGCCGGCTCGCTGGTGGTGCTGGCTGTGGACGGCTCCGGCGCGCCGTGGCCGGACCGGCGGCTGTGGGACTTCGACGCCGTCCAGCGCTCCGGACTGATCTCCACCGGGGCGCGGCTGACGAAGGTGGCCGAGCACTCGCTGCCGGACGGCACCCCGGTGCCGGTCTACGACCCGGCAGCGGGCGCGAACACCATGGCAGCGCTGTGTCTGCTGGTGGCCGACGATCCGGTCACGGTGATACGTGACTTCGAAAGGCTCAACGACGCCCTGCCCACCGCCCTGCCGCCCGTCCCGGCCACCGGGAGGCCGTGATGACCGGCATCAGCGCGTTTCCGAGCCCGGCCACCGCGCCCGGCACCGATGCCACCGTGGTCGGCGAGAACCTGTCGCTGCCGCTGTTCCGGTCGCTGTCCGGAGTGCTGGCCGGACACCCGTATCTGAAGGTGGTGGTCGACCGCACCGAGCACACCTGGCATCTGCTGGACACCGCCGTCCACCCCTTCCACGTCAACTACGTGGCCACCCGCATCCTCGGGATGGACCTGGACGAACTCGACGCCGGACTCGACGCGTTCAACGCCTCGGTGTACACCGACCCCTCCCGCCGCTTCCTGCTCGGTGTGCTCTCGCTCCACGCCGACGAGGACACTGAGGGCCGGGACCGGCCGTTCCTGGTGCTGGAGACCACCGAGGCCGACACCATGGACGGCCCCTTGCTCCACGAGTTCTACGACTTCGTCCGGGAGCGGGTGGACGGGCGGCTGCCGTTGCTGCTGAAACCTGCCAACCACGGCCAGGAAGCGGCACTCGCCCCCGTGAGCGACGTAACGCTGCCGCGCATCCTCAGCCACGAGCTGTTCGTCAGCCGCCCCCGCACTCCGCTGAACACGGGGGAGGCCATCGGCCGGCTGCGCTGGTTCGCCTCGCTTGAGGAGTACCGCGCGCACGCCGCGGACCTCGGCTGGTCGGACATCGTGGCCATGGACTGTCTGCCCGACGATGTGCCACGGGTGGCCGGATTCATCAACGCCGCCCCCATCACCCCGCTGTCCCACACCAATGTGCTGGCCTCCGGCTGGGGCATCCCGAACGCCATCGTGCGCGACATGGCCCGGCTGGTGGAGGCGGAGGAGCTGGACGGGGCGTGGGTGTGCTACCGGGTCCAGGACGACGAGGTGAGCCTGGTCCGGCTGCACGAGGTCCCGGAGTTGGACGAGCCCGCGTGGCACCAGCAGCGGATCCGGCTGGAGCCGCCGCTGCTGGAGGACGTCCCCGTCCTGGAACTGCGCCGGCTGCGCCGCGAGGACCGCGACCGCTACGGCACCAAGGCCGCCAACCTCGGTGAACTCCACCATGTGCTGGACAGCCGCACCGCCGATCTCACCGCCTTCTACGGCCGCGCCCGGCCGCCCCGGAAGGATCTGTACGGCCATCTCGCCTCCCGGCTGACCGCGTCCGCCGACCCCGAGGCGCTGCGCCACGCGGCCTCGGAATTCGCGGCGGCCACCGTCACCGCGCCCGACGGCGTGGCGCTGCCGTTCGCCCTCCAGCACCGCTTCCTGATCTCCTCGCCCGCTCTGCAACAGGGCATCGGCAAGCTGAAGATGGCGCTGGAGCTGGGAGCCACCGATGTGCTGGACCCGCTGTGCCTGAGCCTCCAGCAGCTGGTGCGCGGCACCCCGGTGCCGGAGGATGTGGCCGCGCGGATCACCGGCCCGTTCGCGGACCGGGTGTGCCGCAAGCGGCTGGTGGTGCGGTCCTCCTCCAATGCCGAGGACCTACCCGGCTTTTCCGCCGCCGGGGTCTACGACTCCATCACCACGGTGCACGGCACGGACGAACTCCTTGACGCCGTCCGGCAGGTGTGGGCCTCGCTGGTGTCGCCGCGCAGTGTCCGGCTCCGTCACGAGGCGGGCATCTCCCTCGACGACACCTACATGGGCGTCATCGTGCAGGAGTACACCCCGGCCGAGCTCGGCGGGGTGCTGGTCACCTGCAACCCCACGCGGCGCGAGGACTTCCGCAATATCTACATCAACTGCACGCCCGGTTCGCCCGAGAGCGTCGTCGACGGCACCGCGCTGCCGTTGCAGTACCTCTACAACACCGTGGAGGGCGGGGGCCGCACCGTGGACCTCGGTTCGTCCGGTGAGGACCTGCCGTCCTCGGCCCGGGCGCGGCTGGCGGATCTCGCGCTCACCGGGCGGCTGCTCCAGTCGCACTTCGCGGACGATCCGGACGGTCCGCTGGACATCGAGTGGCTGATGACCGAAGCGGGCGGTTTCAAGCTGGTCCAGCTCCGCCCGTACGCGCTGTGAAGGGCCGTGTGCCGTTCCTCCGCCGCTCCCCGGCGGAGGGGCGGACCCCGCTCACCGCCGGGGCACGCCGGGTCATCGCCCTCAACAACGGTTTCCAGCTGCTGTTCAACCTGCTGTGGTGGATGCCGGTCTTCTACGCCTACCAGCGGCAGGCCGGGCTCTCGGACGCGCAGATCTTCGGCATCCAGTCCCTCTACTACATCGCGTTCTGCCTGTTCGAGATCCCGACCGGTCTGGTGGCCGACCGGATCGGCGCCCGCAACTGTCTGCGCGCGGGCGCCGTGGTGATGACCGCGGCGAACCTGGTCCCGGTCCTCTCTCCCGACTACACCGGCTTCCTGGTCCACTTCCTCGCCATCGCCGCGGGCCGCTCCCTCACCTCCGGAGCGGCCAGCGCCTACCTCTACGACGCACTGCACGCGGAGGGCGCGGACGACCACTATCTGCACGCCGAGGGCACCGCGCGGGCCCTCGGGCTGGCCGCGAAGGTGATGTGCTGGCCCCTGGTGGGACCCCTGATGGCGCTGTCCCGGCCCACCCCGTACCTCCTCAGCGCGGTCAGCGCCGGGGCGTCACTGGCCTGTGCCATGGCCCTGCCCCGGCTGGTGGGCGCGGAGTCGGGCGAACGCCGGTCGGGGGTGTGGCGAGAGGCCGGGCGCGCGCTGCGCCAGCTGCGCGGCTCCCCGTGGCTGGCCCTGGTGATGGTGCAGGGCGTGGCGGTCTTCACCCTCTCCCGGATCTGCCAGGTGAACCTGTTCCAGCCGATCCTGATCGACCAGGGCATCCCCGAGCCCTCGCACGGCGGTGTGCTGGCGGCGGTGACGGTGGCCGAGGCCGTGGGCGCGGCCCGGCCGCAGTGGCTGGGCCGCAAGCTGCAACCGCTGACGATGGTGTCCGTCTTGAGCCTGGCGATGGCGGTGTCCCTGGCCGGGATCACCCTCGGCGGGCCGATGGCGGCGGTGGCGCTGCTCTGCCTGTTCTCGGCGGTCACCGGCTTCGCGTATCCGATCCAGCGCAAACTGGTGAACGACGCGGTGCCGCCGGGCGCTCCGCGCGCCACCCTGCTCTCGGTGGAGAGCATCATCGACCGCGCGGTGTGCGCCCTGGTGGCGGTGGCTGCGGGCGCGTACCTCTCGGCGGGCCGGATGGACGCGCTGCTGTGGCACAGCGCCGCCGTGACCGCTGCGGTGATGCTCGCGGTGCACCTGGCCGTGCTGATCGGACGGCCCCGGCGCCCCCGCCCGCCACGGGCCGCCCGCGAGGAGCGTCAGGAGGCCGTCGGGCACGCACGAAGGTGATAGCGGGCCGGCGAGGGCGTCGAGGACGCCACCTCCCGCCCCAAGCTGATCGTCTAAGCCGTCAACGGCACCCCGCGCCTGGCCTGGCAGACCACCGTGAAGGGCACCGGCGCGCACGGCGAACCCGTCGGCAAGAGCCAGGCCGTGGGTGGTCTTCCTCAGCGGCGATAGCCGTTGGACGCTTCCCCGCCGGATAGGGGCGTGCGGGTCAGGCATGGTGGCTCCAGGGTGCGTAGGTGTCAGGCGATAGGCGACGACTGCTCGCGCGCGGCGCCGGCGGCAGTAGCTTGAGTCCGTCCTGGCCTACCTGGGCGGCCAGTGACTTTCGGGTCTGGGGAGTCTGAGGGAGGCCTGTGGGTCAGGTCGCGCCGCGTAGCGGTCGAACCATGCCGGCTCGACGTGGCGTTGCAGCCACTCTGGCGCAGTGAGCGCCAAGGCGTTCAAGGCCGCCCGGAGCGTCTCGATCACGCATTCCAGGCGGGTGAAATCGCGTGCCGCTGCCACGATGTGTGTGGAGTCGGTCCGGGCCCGACCGCCTGCCTTGAGGAGACCTGCATCCCGCACGGCCTCCAGCACGCCGTCGAGCACGAGCTGCCCGGCTTCCCCGTCGATCAGTCGCTCCCGGAACTCGCAGGGGACCGAGTGGTCGAAGCCTGGATCAGTCAGCTCCATACCGAGGGCGTCCGGCGTTGTCGGCGCCCCCGTACCCATGGGGTGCCGGGCCCACCGCCAACATCGGCGACGCGATCGGCTGACGGCAGAATCACCTCCCCTGGCGCCGTCGTGATGTCTGGCGTGGTCGTACGGAGAACCCTGTACCGGAGGCACAGGCCGATCTGCTGCGCCGGATGTACGACGTGTTCCAACACCCCGGACGTCCGGAGATGGCCACGATGATGACCGAGGCCCTGCACCCGGAAGTGGACTGGCCGAACGTCGCCGAGACCACCCGGCTGCGCGGCCATGAGGAGATACGGGCCTACTGGCCGGTCGGCCGGGGCGACGTACTCCGTCACCTCCGCCTCTCTTCATCCGGCAACGGTTTCTTGGCCTCGGAGGCCTTGCGCCTGAGCCAGGTTGTCGCAGTCAGCACGAGCGTGGTGCCGGTGGCGATGAGGACGGCGGTGTCGGGGGTGGTGGCGGTGAGGAGGAGGCCGGTGGCGGCGGAGCTGAGGCCGTAGCCGATGCCGCTGCCCGCGTAAAGGGCGGAGTAGCCGACGGGGTGGAGGTCGGCGGGGAGCTGTTCGCGGAGGGTGAGGTTGCGGGTGATCAGGACGGCGGCCTGCAGGAGGCCGGTGAGGGCGAGGAGGCCGGCGATCACCGGCCAGTTGGAAGCAAGAGCCGTGAGGGCAACGCCCGCGATCATCACGAGGAGCAGGACCGTGCTCTGGCGTTCCACGCTGCCGGGCCAGGTACGGGCACCGTAGACCAGGCCGCCGACGATGCTCGCGAGGGCGAAGCCGGTCAGCATCGGGCCGCTGTAGGCGACGGGCAGATCCCGGTGCTCGAGGAGGGCGGGCAGCGTGAGCTCGATGCTCGCCAGCAAGTACATGGCAGCGATGCTGGTCAGGTAGACGGGCCAGGCAGCCAGGGCTTGCTTGAGCGGGGCACGCTGCCCCTCGCCAGTGGCGCCGTTCTTGTCGGGCAACTGCCACAGCGCTGCGGTGGAGGCGAGCGTGGCGACGGTGGCGATGAGGAACGGTGTCTGCGGATCGACGCCGAGTGCCAGTCCGGACACCAGCGCCGGTGAGGCCGCCCAGACGGCCATGTTGAGCGTGGATTCCAGGCTGAGGACGGTGTGGAGGTGCTGCCTGGGCGCGAGGTCCTCGGCCATGGTGCGCAGGGCACCCGGGGCGGCCGCCGCGGTGGCGCCGGCGACCGCAGCCAGAGCCACGGCCGGCCCGGTGCCGGGGCCGGGTAGGAACGCGAGCAGGACGAATGCGACGGCGGACAGGGCTAGCCCGGCGGCGATCTCGCGTCGGTACGGGCGCGTCCGCAGCCGTGTGCTGAGAAGCGGTGCGCCTATCGCTTCGGCGATGGCGTACGCGGCAGCCATTGCGGCGCCGCCGCTGTACCCGATGTCCGTACCGCGGCCGTAGAAGAGGAAGGCAAGCGGCGCCATCGCCACCGGGAGGCGGCTGGCCGTGACTACCGCGGCCCAGATCGAGACGTGCTTGGTGAACAGGCCGCGGTACGCCACGGGTGGTGATCCTTACTTGTCGTGCCGGGTCAGGAGGGCGGTCAGTTGGTGTTCGAGGGCGTCGGCTTCCTCATGGGTGTGGGCGAGGACCACGTACTCGAGGTTGCCGGTGGCGGCAGTGTCGTCGGAGGCGATGACGATGCCGCGCTGCTGTTGGGAATTCCAGGCGAGCCCGCGTTCCTGCATGGCGTGCAGGAGCCGGTCGAGCGCGGGTGCCCGGACGTTGAACCTGCTGATCAGGACGTGACTGTCTGTCCAGTCCGGGCCGACGAGCGTCTGGGCGATGTGGTGCAGGTGGGTGCTGCCGCCCAGACGTGCGTTGACCTCGTTGAACCATGCGTTGCCAGCCTGGTCGATCACCGCGTCGATGCTGGCCAGGCCGCGATAGCCGAGGCTCTGCATGCATCGGGCCATCCGAAGGGCCTCACCGGTGAAGGCCTCCCAGGTCCGGCCGGGCACGCTCCTGGGCGGCAGCGCGAGCCCGGCGAGGACCGGCGGATCCTGGTCGGTACGGAGCTGGCCGCCGTTCAGGAGGACGGGCTCGCCGTGCACCGGGCAGTCCACCTCGACGTACACGGACGTGCAGTCGGGGTGGAAGACCTCGAGGACGATCTCTCCCTGCGGGGCATGGGTGGCGGTCAGTCCGGCTTCCTTGAGGACCTGCGCGTGATCGGCCTGATCACCGAGGACGATCGTGTGCAGGGCCCCTGTGCCTTGCAGGTCCGGGTCGGTGGTGATCACGATGTTGCCGTGGCCGCCGACCGCGCGGTCCCGCTTGAGGATGACTGCCCGGTGCACGGTCAGGAGCCGCTGCAGGGTGCGGGAGAGATCCTCGCTGGTGCGGCACGGAATGCCGTCCGGAACGGCGAACCCGGCTCCCGCTGCCAGGGCGCGGAAGACGACCTTGCTGTTGAGTAGTTCCGCGCCGCCTTCCGCCACGAACGGCGACCCGGTGACAAGACCGAGTTCACGTGCGAACACCTCGGCACCGCGGTCGTGGATGTAGGGGCGGAACTCCCAGCTGGGAGTCACCAGCTCCCTCAGCCTGCCGAGGATCTCCTGCGAGTGCAGCAGGCCCTGGGTCAGGAGGTCGGCATCCGGTGCGATCACGTGAACGCGGTCTGGCGAGATACCGGTGTGCCGCGCGACGTGATCAAGGAAGGTGCCGGGCACGGGTCGCGGCAGGACGAGGGCATCGCCGTCCCGCATCAGCCACACGAGGCGCTTCACTGCGAAAAGGATGCCGTCGAAGTCGTCCTGCGTGAGCAGGTCCATGCGGTCGACCATATGCTCGGTGCAGGCGTTCCCGAGCCAGAGGCGGGGCATCAGAACTCGGCCTTCCCGCCGATGGCGTCCAGGTACCAGACCTGCAGGAACCCGTCGTCGTCGACGCGGGCGTTCCCTGGCAGCTGCCAGCCGGGCACCCAGGACATCCTCTCCTCGTACCGGTAGCCGGTCTGGATCAGGATCCGGTTGTGCTCGTCCCGGTTGATGATCGAGCCCTCGTACAACGGCACCTTGCCGACGTCCGTCATCAGCGTGAAGTGCGGGCGCGTACGGCCCGACGTCAGCCCCGAGGCTCCCAGCCTGCGCTGCAACTCAAGCCCCTCCGCGACAGACGTGCGGTGGTGGTCCATGCCGCGGATCGGGACGCAGTGGAACAGATAGTGCGCCTCGATGTCCATGGAGCGCAGCTCGTCGAAGAGCTCGACAGGGTGTTGAGGTTGTCGTTGAGCCCGCGCAGCAGCACCGTCTGGTCGTAGATGCGTGCCCCGGCTTCCTGGAGCGCCGCGTACGCCTCCCTGACCTCGGGAAACAGCTCGCCCCTGTGGTTGATGTGCGTGGCGACCTCGACCCGGAACGTCGACCGGCGCCGCAGCGCACGCTTCATACGGGCATCGACCCGTCGCAGATCCTGGAGGGGCACCCGGGTAGCGATCCGCACGATCTCGACCTGGGGCGCGTGCTCTTCCAGCGCGTCCAGCAGCCACTCGATCCGGTCGGGAAGGATCAGGGGGTCACCGTCGGTTACCAGCACCTCACGGACATCCTGGTTCTCCGGAGCCGTGCCGCAGTAGCGGGCGCGACAGCCTCCGACGGATCGACAACGTACTGGAGGTCGAGGAACGGGAGCGGCTCACCGGCTTCCTCGATCTTCGTGCGTAGGAACGGGGAGATCTTCTCGGCGAAGACGCCGTTCTTGGCTCCGGCCATGACGGTACGATCTGCCTCTCAGGATCGCTGAACGGGACATGGCGCCTCGCCCTTGGCCGAGGGCATGGCGCGCAGGCCGACGGAACCGGGCTGGATGGCCGATCCGGCAGCCTGACAATGCGGCAATCCCCCTGCACCACTGGCTATGTGACCAGGAGTCACCGGCGGACCACTAGAACATATGCCAGATGCATGGAATATGGGGGGCGTCACGTTTCGTGACACTGAGAGGCCGAGTGGAGGCAATCCGTAGCTGGCGGGAAGGCATCCTGGCAGCTCAGGAGCGCACACCGTCCCAGCAACCAGATCAGGCCATTCCCTGACCCGCCTTAAACGCCCACTGTTGGCCCGGACCATCATTGATGACCTCGGGCAGCCTTCCGCTCCCGGTAGGAAGCCGGCTGGGAGCCCCGCCGACCGCACAACCAGACAGAGAAACCTCTCCACAGCTCCTAGTGACCTGAGTCGGAGATTCATCGTTGGTTTGGTATGAGTCGTCCGGGTCCGAAGATTCCACCGTTGTCGTTGACCGATG
>NZ_RIBZ01000271.1:0-15549 GCF_003721215.1 Streptomyces botrytidirepellens | reverse complement strand
GCGGAGGCCCGGCCCGCCGTGGCGGCGGGGGCGGCGGCGGGCGCCTCCAGGGCGTAGCGGGACCGCGGCGCCGCCGGGTTCTTGGGCTTTCCGGAGAACCTCAGCACCCGGCTGCCCGCGATCTCCTGCCTGCTGGTGTGCATTCCGCGGCGCCACGCCTCGTCCGCGAGCATCTCCTCCTGGATCGGCCCGGGGTCGCCCCACATGCCGTAGAGCTTCTGGGTGGTCAGGCAGATGGGCCGCAGTCCGCGGTTGAAGACGGCCTCCCACGCGGCGGCGGCCACGCCGGGGGTGTGCTCGGAGCGGAAGTCGTCGAGGACGACGATGCCGCCGGGCAGCAGGACGTCGCGCGCGGCGCCGATGTCGCCCTCCACGTGCTCGTACAGGTGCGAGGCGTCGACGTGGACGAAGCGGCAGGTGTCGTCGTCCACGTGGCTGGGCACGACGGAGGTCGTGCCCTGGACGATGTGGGGCAGCTCGTCGTGGAACGCCAGGTAGTTCTGCTCGAAGGCGGTGCGGGTGAGGGTGGAGTACGACTTCCGGGCCTCCGCCGCGTTGTTCTCGTCCGGCGCGTCCTCCGCGTCGAAGAGATCGCAGACCGTGAAGCGCTCACCGGCCCGCAGGTACGCGGCGGTGAAGATGGCGCTCTTGCCCATGTAGGCGCCCATCTCGAGGAGGTCGCCGTGCTCCCCGAGGCGCTCCTGACGCCTCAGGAAGAAGTCGAACAGCACTTGGTCAAGGCTGGGGAACCAGCCCTTGACGTCATTGAGGCTGCGGGGGCGCTGCGCTGCTTCGGCGGTGGTGGCCGTCATGGTGCTCTCTGTTCCTCGGAGGCGGTCGGGAGAGACGTTGAATCGCGGGCCACGCTGGCAGTGGCAGGCAACGCCGGGACGTCACGGTTGTGTGTTTTATGTGACCGGAACACCGGGCGAGCGGGCGGGCACAGGGGGTAAGCGGACGGTGGGCGTCCGGAATGAGGTCTTACGGACCGATGACGGGACGGCGCGGACACGGGCCCGGCGGCCGGTGAACGCCTAGCGTCGGGGCCATGCGCGTACTGGTCACCGGAGGCGCGGGCTTCATCGGCTCGCACGTCGTCACCGCTCTCACCGACCGCGGCCATGAGCCGGTCGTCCTCGACGCCCTGCTGCCCGCCGCCCATCCGGCACCGCCGCGGCCGTCCGGCACCGAGTGGATCCACGCCGATGTGCGGGACCGGGCGGCGGTGGCGGAGGCACTGCGCGGGGTGGACGCCGTCTGCCATCAGGCGGCGATGGTCGGCCTCGGCAAGGACTTCGCCGACGCGCCGGACTACGTCGGCTGCAACGACCTGGGCACGGCGGTCCTGCTGGCGGCCATGGCGGAGCGCGGGGTGCGCTCCCTGGTGCTGGCCGGGTCGATGGTGGTGTACGGGGAGGGGCGCTACGACTGCCCCCGGCACGGCCGGGTCCGCCCCGGCCCGCGCGCCGAGGCCGACCTGGCGGCGGGCCGGTTCGAGCCCGGCTGCCCGGACTGCGGCACCCCGCTGCGACCGGGCCTGGTCGACGAGGACGCACCGGCCGACCCGCGCAACGTCTACGCCACCACGAAGCTGGCGCAGGAGCATCTGGCGGCGGCGTGGGCGCGGTCCGTGGACGGCCGCGCGGTCTCGCTGCGCTACCACAACGTCTACGGGCCGGGCATGCCGCGCGACACCCCGTACGCGGGCGTCGCCTCCTTCTTCCGCTCGGCCCTCGCCCGCGGCGAGGCGCCCACGGTCTACGAGGACGGCGGGCAGCGCCGCGACTTCGTCCACGTACGGGACGTGGCATCGGCCAACGCCGCCGCCCTCGAGGCCGTCGCCGCCACGGCGCCCGCGGGCGGCCTCACCGCGTACAACACCGGCAGCGACGACCCCCATACGATCGGCGAGATGGCCGAGGCGCTGGCGGCGGCCTGCGGCGGGCCCGCGCCGCAGGTCACGGGCGCGTACCGGCTGGGCGACGTACGGCACATCACGGCCTCGTCGCGGCGGCTCCGCGACCAGCTCGGCTGGCGGCCGGTGGTCCCGTTCGATCAGGGCATGACCGAGTTCGCCCACGCACCCCAGCGCGCGGGAGCCGCCCCGGCGGCGCGCCCGCTCCGCCCCGTCCGGTAACGGCGTTCCACGCCCCGCCTCCGGCCATCGGCGCACCCGCGCCGCCTCCCCCGGCTCCCGTACGGCCACCTGCAACGGCCACCGGCAGACGGGCTGCCGCGCCCTAGCACCGCGACGCTGCCGGGGGCGCCCCGGAACACGGCAGCGGGACGTGCCCTTCCTCGGCCCCGAGTGCGCGGCCCCACGGGATCGGAGGACCGCCCGGGCGTGCCTACGCCCGGGCGGCGGGCAGGCGGACCTCGAAGCGGCAGCCGCCGTCCACGTTCCGCACGGCCGCGTGGCCGTGGTGGGCCTCGACGATGCCGCGGACGATGGCCAGTCCCAGCCCGGCGCCCGCCGGGGGCGTACGGGCGTGGGTGCCGCGCCAGCCGGTGTCGAACACGCGCGGCAGGTCCTCCTCCGGGATGCCGCCGCAGCCGTCGGTGACGGACAGCACGACGGTGTCGGCCTCGCGCCGGGCGGCCACGGCGACCGTGCCGTCGGCCGGGGTGCGGCGGATGGCGTTGATGAGGAGGTTGCCGAGGACGCGGGTCATCTCCTTCCCGTCGACCTCGACCGGAATGGGGTCCACGGGGTCGCCGACCAGTTGGACGCCGAGCTCGCGGGCGAGCGGGTCGGCGCCCGCGAGGGCGTCGCCGACCAGGTCGTAGACGGAGATCCGGGTGGGGGCGAGGGACAGCGCCCCGGCGTGGATGCGGGACAGTTCGAAGAGGTCGCCGACCATCGTGTTGAGCCGCTCCACCTCGGTGCGGATCTGGCGGTGGTAGCGGTCCGGGTCCTCCACCACGCCGTCCTCCAACGCCTCGGACATGGCCCGCAGCCCGGCCAGCGGGGTGCGCAGATCGTGCGAGATCCAGGCGACCAGCTCGCGGCGGGAGGACTCCAGGGCCCGTTCGCGCTCCCGGGACCGGGCCAGTTTGGCGCTGGTCGCGGCCAGTTCGCGGCCGAGTTCGGCGAGTTCGGCGGTGGCCGCGCCGTCGGGGGCGGCGAAGCTGCCGCCGTCCCCGAAGGAGCGGGCGGCGAGGGTCAGTTCATGGCTGCGGGCCACCACCCAGCGGCCCAGCAGCAGCGCGGTGGCCAGGGACACCACCGCGGCCATGGCGCAGACGGTGGTGACGACCGTCAGGTCGTGCGTGGACAGGAACATCGCCCAGGCGACCGCGAGCGTCCCGGTGAGCATGGCCGTCACCGCGACGGCGGCCACGACCGCGAGGGACACGACGACGGACCGGCCGCGCAGCAGCCGCAGGGCGAGCGCGCCGAGCAGCCCGGCCGCGGCGGCGCCGAGGAACGCGAACAGCGCCATCAGCAGGACGTCACGCATGGCGGTCCGGCTCCTCCGCACCGGCCGCCGCGTCGTGCGCGTCCGGCGCGTCCGGCGCGTCGAAGCGGTAGCCCACGCCCCAGACGGTCTGGATGAGGCGCGGCGCGGCGGGGTCGTCCTCGATCTTTCCGCGCAGCCGCCGCACATGAACGGTGACGGTGGACAGATCGCCGAAGTCCCAGCCCCATACGTCCCGCATCAGCTCCTCGCGGGTGCAGGCGACCCCGGGGTGGCGCAGCAGGAAGGCCAGCAGGTCGAACTCGCGGAGGGTGAGGGCGAGTTCCCGGCCGTCCTTGGTGGCGCGGCGGGCCGTCGGGTCGAGGGTGATCCCGGCGCGGCGGAGGACGGTGTCCGGCCGCCCGGGACCGGCCCCCCGCGCACCGGCGGGGGCGCCGGAGGCGCGCGGTCCGGTACGGCTGCGGCGCAGCACCGACTCCACCCGCAGCACCAGCTCGCGCGGGCTGAACGGCTTGGTGACGTAGTCGTCCGCGCCGATCTCCAAGCCGAGGATCCGGTCGTCCTCGTCGCCGCGGGCGGTCAGCATGATCACGGGCACCGGGCCCCTGCCGCGGAGCGCGCGGCACACGTCCAGGCCGTCCATGCCGGGCAGCATCAGGTCGAGGACGACCAGGTCGGGCCATTGGGCGTCGGCGCGGGCGAGCGCGCCGGGGCCGTCGGCGGCCCGGTCGACGGCGAAGCCGGCGCGGGTGAGGTACCCGGCGACGACCTCGGCGACGGTCGGATCGTCGTCCACGACGAGCACGCGGCCGGGAGGCGGGGTCTGTTGCATGCCCTCCAGCCTGGCACCGGGCCGGGCGGACCGTCCCGCCCAGGACCGGGGGACGGTGGCGACGTCCGCGTTTCGTAAGGACCTGAAGTCCGGAATGTGGCTTTTCCGTCCGTAGGGTGAGCCGGGTGACAGACTTGACCGCTCCTCGTGCGGACGTCGTCCTTCCGTGTCTGGACGAGGCCGCCGCCCTGCCCTGGGTGCTGGAACGCATCCCCGCCGGCTGGCGCGCCATCGTCGTCGACAACGGTTCGACGGACGCCTCGGCCGCGATCGCCCGCTCCCTCGGCGCCACCGTCGTCCATGAGCCCCGCCGGGGCTTCGGGGCCGCCTGCCACGCCGGGCTGCTCGCCGCCGACGCCGACATCGTCTGCTTCTGCGACTGCGACGCCTCGCTCGACCCCGGGCTGCTGGCGGGCTTCGTACGGCGCGTCGCCGACGGCGACGCGGATCTCGTCCTGGGGCGCCGCCGCCCCCAGGAGCGCGGCGCCTGGCCCGTGCACGCCCGGCTCGGCAACGTCGCGCTGTCCCGGATGGTGCGGCGGCGCACCGGAGCCGCCCTGCACGACCTCGGCCCGCTGCGGGCCGCCCGGCGCGAACCGCTGCTGGCCCTGGGCCTCACCGACCGGCGCAGCGGCTATCCGCTCCAGATGGTCGTGCGGGCCGCGGACGCGGGCTGGCGGATCGAGGAGCGCGACGTGCCGTACCGGCCCCGCACCGGAAAGTCGAAGGTCACCGGCACCTGGCGGGGCACCTGGCACGCGGTGCGCGACATGCGGGCGGTCCTGCGCCAACCGCCGCCCGCTGCCGCCTCCCCCGGCGACCGCGCGGGGGCCGCCCGGTGACCGCGACGACGACCGGACCGCACCGCGGCGCCGACGCCCAGCCGGAGTCCACGGTGATCGTCATCGCCAAGGAACCCGTGGCCGGGCGGGTGAAGACCCGGCTCACTCCCCCATACACCCCGGCGGAGGCGGCGGCGCTCGCCGGGGCCGCCCTCGCGGACACCCTGCACGCCGTGCTCGGGATGCCCGCCCGGCGCAGGGTGCTGGCGCTCGACGGGGCTCCCGGGCCCTGGCTGCCGCCGGGCATCGAGGTCGTGCCGCAGGGTGGCGGCGGCCTGGACGAGCGGCTGGCCGCGGCCTTCGCCGGTTGCCAGGGGCCCACGTTGCTGGTCGGCATGGACACCCCGCAGATCACCCCCGTCCTGCTGGCGCCCGTGCTGGGCAGGGGCGGCTGGCGGGACTGCGACGCCTGGTTCGGCCCCGCCGCCGACGGCGGGTTCTGGGCCCTGGGCCTGGCGGAACCCGATCCGGAGCTGCTGCGCGGGGTGCCGATGTCCACCCCCACCACCGGCGCCGCACAGCGGCGCCGTCTGGTGGACGCGGGGCTGCGGGTGCGCGAACTGCCCGTGCTGCGGGACGTCGACACGGCGGACGACGCCGCGTGGGTGGCGGCCCTCGCCCCGGGCAGCCGGTTCGCCCGCACCCTCGCCGGGCTGTCCCGGGCCGCCGCCCGATGAGCACGGCGATACGCGAAGACGCGGGCGGTACCAGGGGGGCCTGGCGCGCCGACCCCTACACGCGGGCGCTGAGCGCGGGCCGGGGCCCGCTGTTCCTGCGCCGCGCGGACGGCTGGCTGCTGCCCCTGGAGGTCGAGCGCTGGTGCGCGGACGCCGACGCGGCGGACCGCACCGTGCTGCGCCGGTGCCGGGGGTCCGTACTCGACATCGGCTGCGGCCCCGGGCGGCTGGTGGCCGCGCTCGCCCCGTACGGCCGCCCCTGCCTCGGCATCGACGTGAGCCGGGCGGCGGTCGCCCGTACCGTCCGCACCGGCGGCCCGGCCCTGTGCCGCTCGGTCTTCGAGCCGCTGCCGGACGAGGGGCGCTGGGGTACGGCGCTGCTGCTCGATGGCAACATCGGCATCGGCGGCGACCCCCGGGCCCTGCTGACGCGGGTGACGCAACTCCTCGCCCCCGAGGGGCTGCTGATCGTCGAGGCGGCCGCGGCCGACGTCGACGAGCGGGTCCGGGTGCGGGTGGACGACGGGCGCGGCCGGGTCGGCACGGCGTTCCCCTGGGCCCGGGTGGGCGCCCCCGCGCTGCTGCGCCACGCCCGGGCGGCGGGCTGGACCGCCGTCGAACGCTGGACGGCCCGGGGCCGCGACTTCATGACCCTGCGTCGCGCCGCCGTGCCCGGGCCCGCCACACCGCCGCCCTGACCGACAGCCACAGCGCGGAGACGGCGAACAGCCCGGCGGTGATCAGCAGCCAGCGCGGCAGGAAGACATCGGCGGACAGCCCGGCCGCACGCTCGTAGCGGCTCCGCTGCGTCCCGGCGATCAGCGGGAACCACACCAGCAGCAACAGTCCCGAGACGAAGGCGGGCACCCGTACGAAGGTGACGTACGAGGCGGGCGCCGGGACCGCCCGCCGGAGCGCCCGGTCGGCGAGCCCGTACAGCGGCAGCAGCACCAGGTCGTGCAGGACGGCCGCGCCGACGAACCAGAGCACGATCCCGAGCCAGTCGCCGCGCAGCAGCCGCACCCCCGCGTAAGCGGTCAGCGCGAAGGAGCCCAGCAGCAGGAGCAGATGCGGCGGCGAGTCGCCGTAACGCCGCCGGAAAACGGAGCTCTTCACACCGACCTCCCGAAGCTCAGCCGGGCCACCCACTTGGTGTTGTGCACGCCAGGGGCGTTCGGAACGATGACGCGCGCCGGGTAGCCGTGGTCCGGCGACAGGTCCGCGCCGTTGACCCGCAGGGCGAGCAGGGAGCGCGGATCGCGGACCTGGTTGTCGCGCAGCACGACCGAGCGGAACGAGCCATGCCGCTGGAGCGATTCGACGAGGACGCCCGGCGGCCGCCCGCCCAGGCCGACGAGCCCGGCGAGGTCGGCCAGCCGCACCCCCTCCCACCGCTGGTCGGGGGTGGACCACCCCTCGACGCAGGCGATCGGCAGCGCCGCCCCGTGCCGCGGCAGCCGCAGCACCTGCTCACGGGTGAGGACGACCTCACGGCCCGGGCCGCGCACCACCAGCCGCCAGCCGGGGCCGATGTCACGGGCGCGGATGCCGACGGCCGCGGCGGTCTTGTTGATCTGGAAGCCGTTCGGCCCCCGGCCCGGCTCCCGGCCGTGCGGGGCGAGCAGCGCGGTGTTCCGCAGCGGCCCGTCGAGGCTCTGCCCGGCCGTCACCACCAGCAGCGCGGCCGAGCCGGTGCCCACCATCGCGAGCGCGCCCCGCCGCGACATGGTGGGCGGGGCGGGATCCGGGCTGACCAGACCGGTCTCGTCGGGCGGTTCCGGACGGGTGCGGGAGACGGGGGTGCGCAGCTCCGCCCGCAGATCGCGACCGCGCAGCGCGCGCACCATGCGCGGGAAGCGGAGCGCCACGTGGACGGCGAACGCGCCCATGAAGATCCACGCCCCGTAGAAGTGCAGCGGGTAGAAGGACCCGGGAAAGACGTACTCCAGCTGGACGTTGAGCACCCCGGTCACGAACTCGAACAGCCCGCCGCCGACCAGCGCGAGCAGCGACAGCCGCTCGAGACCGTGCCCGAGGGACCGCACCGGCGGCCGCTCGAACAGCTTGGGGACGACGGACCACAGCTTGGCCAGCAGCACCGGGACCAGCACGACGCCGAGCGTGACGTGCGCCCCTTGGGTGACGCGGTAGAGCCAGACGGGGTGGGTCGGCCAGGAGAAGAGGTAGAAGCCGAGCAGCCCCTTGTCCGGTGTCTTGTCGTTGACCGGGGACAGATCCGGGTTGTACGCGGCGTACGACAGCAGCCCGGTGACGAACAGCACCGGAATCCCGAACAGCAGGATCAGGCCGAAGACGGACGTCAGCCAGGGGCCGCGCAAGGGGCTTCGCCAAGCGGGGGGACGGTGGCTCATGGCACGACGGTAGGGCCGCCGGACCGGTCCTCAGGGGCTCCGACGCATGACGAAATGCTGACGTCGGCCCGCCTGGCGGTACCCCGCCGCCGGGATCTGACGGTTCAGTGACGTAAGCGCGCCACAGCGGCCGACGGGGCAGGTCACCGGCATAGCGTGAGGCCGTGAAGCTCCCCCTCCGCACCGATGACCCGACCCTTCGTACCCCGGGCGGCGACGAGCGGACCGGCCGCCGCCGGGATGTGCTCGCCGCCGCTGCCGCCGCGCTGCTCTTCGCCGTCGCGGCCGTCGTCGGCACCCTGATCCAGCGGACCGACCACACCCTGTACGTCGACTGGGCACCGCTGTACGCCGACTGGCTGCCCCATGCGGGCCCCGGCACGCCCGCCGCCGTGGCCCTCGCCGTGGCCGTCGTCGCCCACGGCCCGCGGATCGCGGCGACGCTGCCGTGGCGTCGGCTGCTGTGGGCGGGCTGGGCGACCGCGATGGCCTGGACCTGGGTCCTGGCGCTCGTCGACGGCTGGGGGCGGGGCGTGGCCGGGCGGCTGACGCAGCGGCACGAGTATCTGCGCGGCATCGACCGCTTCCAGGACATCGGCGCCGCGCTCCGCGGCTTCACCGGGCACATCCTCATCACCCAGCCCGACCACTGGCCCGCGCACATCGCCGGGCATCCGCCGGGCGCCGTGCTCACCTTCGTCGGCCTGGACCGCCTCGGGCTCGGCGGCGGCGGATGGGCCGGGGCGTTCTGCATCACCGCCGGAAGCTCGGCGGTGGCCGCCGTCCTGGTCACGCTGCGCGCGCTGGGGCAGGAGCGCGCGGCGCGCACCGCCGCGCCCTTCCTCGTGCTGGCCCCGGCCGCGGTGTGGGTGGGGGCGTCGGCGGACGGCTACTTCGCGGCGGTCGCGGCCTGGGCGCTGGCGCTGCTCGCGCTGGCGGCGACCCGTACGACCCGGGCGCCGGGCGCCGTCGCGCTGGCCGCCGGGCTGCTGCTCGGTCTCACCGCGTACGTGTCGTACGGGCTCACGCTCATGGCGCTGCCCGCCGCGGCCGTGCTGCTCCTCGCCCGCACGGCGCGGCCGCTGCCGTACGCGCTGGCCGGGGCGGCGGCGGTGGCGGGCGCCTTCACCCTGGCCGGTTTCGCCTGGTGGGAGGGGTACGACCTGCTGGTCGAGCGCTACTACCAAGGGGTCGCGGCGGACCGCCCGTACGGCTACTGGGTGTGGGCCAACCTCGCCGACGCGGCGATCGCCGCCGGTCTCGCCTCCGTCGCCGGGGCCCGCCGGGCGGTGGGGGCCGCGCCGGGGGCGCTACGGCGGCTGCGCCGCGGGGGCCCGGGCGGTGAGGGCGGTCCCGGTGGGGCGGACGGGCTCGTGGTGCTCGTGCTCGCCGTGCTGCTCGCGCTGGCCACCGCCGATCTGTCCGGGATGAGCAAGGCCGAAACGGAGCGCATCTGGCTGCCGTTCGTGCTCTGGCTGCTTCCGGCCGCCGCGCTGCTTCCCGCCCGTGACCTGCGCCGCTGGCTGGCGGCTCAGGCGGGTCTCGCGCTGCTGGTGAACCATCTGCTGCTGACCGGTTGGTGAGCGCCCGTCGGTGAGTAGCCGATGTGAAGAGCAGGTGATACTTCTGTGATACTGAGCGGGGCACACAACTGAACCGTTGCCAGGGGGCGGGACCCGTTGAAGGCGTTGAAGACCTTGAAGGCATCACAGTCCTTGAAGGCGTTGAAGGCATTATCGGCGCGGAACGCCTATGGCATGGCCGCGCCCCTGGGCGCGCTGACGGCCGTGGCCGTGGTCGTGGCGCTGCTCATCGCCCTGACCTCGCCGGGCGATACGAGCGGCGCGGTGGACGGCAGCGTCCAGGCCGCCGCCCCCGTGCCGCGCGCGGACAAGGTCCCCAGGGGCACCAAGAAGAAGAACAAGTACGCCGACTGGGACGGCAAGGTGAAGGTGATCGGGGACGGCTCGACGTCCTACACCGGCCCCCAGCCGAAGCAGCCGAAGATCGAGAAGCTGAAGCCGGGGCAGAAGCCCCCGCAGTTCGTGGTCTTCTCCTGGGACGGCGCGCTGGAGAACGGCGATCACCTCTTCTCCCGCTTCCGCCGGGTCGCCAAGGAGAGCGACGCCCAGATGACGTTCTTCCTGAGCGGCATGTATCTGCTGCCCAAGTACAAGAGCAGCCTCTATCGGCCGCCGATGCACAAGCAGGGCGCGGCCGCCATATCCTTCCCCACGGACGAGCACATACGCGAGACGCTGGAACAGCTGCGCGGGGCGTGGCTGGACGGCAATGAGATCGGCTCGCACTTCAACGGGCATTTCTGCGGCTCCAAGGGCGGCGGCGAGTGGACCACCCGGCAGTGGAAGAGCGAGGCCGAGCAGGCGTACTCCTTCGTGAAGAACTGGAAGACCAATACCGGCTTCACCGACATCGAGCCGCTGCCCTTCGACTACGACGAGGAACTGGTCGGCGGCCGCGCCCCCTGTCTCGAAGGACAGAAGAATCTGATCCCGGCCATCAAGTCGATGGGCTGGCGCTACGACGCGAGTTCTCCGGGCGACTTCCAGATCTGGCCGTCCAAAATCGACGGCATCTGGAATTTCCCGCTCCAGCTGGTGCCGTACCCGGAGAGCGAGAAGCAGGTCCTCTCCATGGACTTCAACTTCCTCTTCAATCAGTCCGGTGACAGCACCGACGGCGATCCGGCGAAGTACGCCGAATGGGAGCGGCTGACCCGAGAGGGCTATCTGAACGGTTTCGAGCGCGTCTACAACGGCAGCCGGGCACCGCTGTTCATCGGCAACCACTTCGAGACCTGGAACGGCGGCATATACATGCAGGCCATCGAAGACGTGATGCGCAGCGTGTGCAAGCGCCAGGGTGTCCGGTGCGTATCGTTCAAGCAGCTCGCGGACTGGCTGGACGCCCAGGATCCGAAGGTTCTTGAGAAGCTGCGGATGCTCGACCCGGCGGAATCGCCGGACTGGAAGTCGTACACCAAGTAGCGATACGGCGGGAAGCAAAAAGCCCNTCTTGAGAAGCTGCGGATGCTCGACCCGGCGGAATCGCCGGACTGGAAGTCGTACACCAAGTAGCGATACGGCGGGAAGCAAAAAGCCCGGCCCGGTGCGTTTCCTTCGACGCACCGGGCCGGGCTTTTGTCTGTCTCCCGGCTACTTCTTCCCCGCACCCGCCATATAGCGCGTCCAGATGTCCAGCGGATAGGTGTCGCTCGCCTTCCCGGTGGCGTCTCCGCCCATTCCCTTCAGCGGCAGCAGTTCCTGGGTCTTGGGGTCCACCCGCGACAGCGACACGGCCGTGGACACCTCATCGGTGTAGCCCACGAACCAGGACGAGGTACCGTCCTGCGCCGTGCCCGTCTTACCGGCCGCGTCGGGCCCGACCACGGCCGCCGCCTGCCCGGTGCCGCCCTGGACCGCGCCGTGCAGCGCGTCGTCCACCTGCGCCGCCACCTGGGCGCTGAACGCCCGCTTGGCGCGGTCCTTGCGCAGGGCGAACTTCTCGCCGTTACGGGTCAGTCCGCTCACCGAGAACGGCGGCACATGGGTGCCGTTCGCGGTGAACGTCGCGTAGGCGCTGGCCATCCGGATGGAGCTGGGCGTCGCGGTGCCGAGCGAGAACATGGGCACGCGCGCGCCGAAGCTGCTGGGCAGCAGCCCCGCGTCGATGGAGGCCTGGCGGACGCGGTCGAGGCCGACGTCCATGCCGAGCTGCATCATCGGGGTGTTGATGGACTGGACGATCGCCTGGCGCAGGCTGACCTGCCCATAGGACTGCTCGCCGTCGTTCTCGCCCCGCACGATCTTGCCGCTGCGGTCCCAGTAGGGCCCCTCGGGGGTCTTCACGGCGACCTTGTTGTTGCCGTCGTAGAGCGTGGTGGGGGCGACGGGCGTCCGGGGGCTGTTCCGCTCCTTGAGCACGCCGTCGCGCAGCGCCGCCGCGTAGACGAAGGGCGTGAAGGCGGTACCGGCCGGGACGACGGAGGCGTTCGCGTCGTTGAAGCCCTGTTCCAGATAGCCGGGGCCGCCGTACAGCGCCTCGATGCGCCCGCCCGGTGTCACGGAGGCGGCGCCGATGCGTACGTACCGGTCCTCCCGGCGGTTCTTGGGGTCGAGGCCGTCGCGGGTCTTCTTCACCGAGGCGGCGAGCGCCTTGACCTTCGCCTTCTCGAAGGTGGTGTGGATCTGATAGCCACCCAGGTCGAAGTCCGCGTCGGAGATGGCGGTGTGGGAACTCACATACGCCTTCGCGGTCTCCACCAGATAGCCGACCTGTCCGGTGAGCCCGGCCGGCCGGGGCTCCGGATGGGGGTCGGGGAACGTGGTGTACTTCGCCCGCTCGGCCTTGGAGAGCTTTCCGATGTCGACCATCCGGTCCAGCACCCATTTCCACCGCTCGACCGCCCGTTTGTGGTTCTTGGCGCTGAGCGTCGGGTCGAAGGTTCCGGCGCCCTTGAGCAGTGAGGCGAGCATCGCGCCCTCGCTCGCGTTGAGCCGCGAGACGTCCTTGCCGTAGTACGCGTAGGAGGCCCGCTGAATGCCGTAGGTGCCGCGCCCGAACCAGCTGGTGTTCAGATAGCGTTCGAGAATCTCCTGCTTGCTCATCCGGTCGTCGAGCTTGATGGCCATGAACATCTCGGTGAGCTTGCGGGAGAACGTCTGGCGCTGATTCAGATAGGCGTTCTTCACATACTGCTGGGTGATGGTCGAGCCGCCCTGGGTCTCACCGCCCGTCACCATCCGGGTCACGGCGCGCATCAGACCGCTCGGGGAGATGCCGCTGTCCGAGTAGAAGCTGGCGTTCTCGGCGGCGAGGATCGCCCATTGGACCTTTTCCGGCACCTTGGACAACGCCACCTCCTGACGGTTGACCGGGCCCGTGCGGGCCATCTCGGAGCCGTCGGCCCAGTAGTAGACGTTGTCCTGCTGGGTGGCGAAGTCGTTGAGGTTCTTGGGTATCTCCGTCTGCATGTAGAGAAAGCTCAGGACACCGGTCAGACTCCCGAGGCAGAACACGAAGAGGAGACCCACCTGACGCCACGACGGCAGCCACCGCCGCGCGCCCCGTCTCCCGGCCCGGGGGTAGTCGATCCGGATATGGCGGGCCGCCCAGCGACGCAGCTGCAACCCGCGCCCGGCCGACGACGGCGGTGGCTTACGGTGTGCGTTACGGCGGTGCTTCCCCATGGCATTGTTGCTGCCCAGCACGTGTGTTCCCCCACGCTCGCTCCGCGCTGCGGGCGCGGCACAAAGGTGTGATCTTCCATCCCCCCAGACCACACGACCTTATTCTCCCTTCCGAACATCTGTCGCCACAGGGCCCCAAAATTTTGTAACAGTGCAGATATTCCGCAACTCGCCGCCCTGCCACGGCCGTCGGAGACGGTGAAGGCGGGCGGCCCGGGGGCGCGCGGAGGGGCGTAGCGTGACACCCCGAAGCTCAAATGAACCTCTGAACCACAAGCGCCGTGGATTCGTCCTCTCCTCCGGGGGTCATTACCCCGACAGGTGAGAACGCCCGGCAAGAGACCGGCAGGAGAAGGGGGAGCCATGACGCGCCTCGGTACCGGAATCGGCTGGCGACCGGAAATCGCCGAGGACATCGCGCGCCTGCCCGACATCGACTGGGTGGAGGTGGTGGCCGAGAACGTCTGCCCCGGCCATGTGCCGGACGCGCTGCTGCGGCTGCGCGAGCGCGGTACGACGGTGGTCCCGCACGGCGTCTCGCTCGGCCTCGGCGGCGCGGAGCGGCCGGATCCCGAACGGCTGAGCGCCCTCGCGGAACGGGCGGAGGCACTGGGCTCGCCGCTGGTCACCGAGCACATCGCGTTCGTACGGGCCGGGGGGCCACTGACCGGCTCTCCCGCCATCGAGGCCGGGCATCTGCTGCCGGTGCCGCGCACCCGGGACGCGCTGGACGTGCTGTGCGAGAACGTGGCGACGGCCCAGGCGGCGCTGCCGGTGCCGCTCGCGCTGGAGAACATCGCGGCGCTGATCTCCTGGCCCGGCGAGGAGATGACCGAGGGGCAGTTCCTGGCCGAGCTGGTCGAGCGGACCGGTGTGCGGCTGCTCATCGACGTCGCCAACCTGCACACCAACCACGTCAACCGGGGCGAGGACCCGGCGAAGGCGCTGGACGAGCTGCCGACCGAGGCCATCGCGTACGTCCATGTGGCGGGCGGCGTCGAGCGGGACGGGGTGTGGCACGACAGCCACGCCCACCCGGTGACGCAGCCGGTGCTCGACGTGCTCGCCGAGCTGTGCGCCCGTACGACGCCGCCCGGGGTGCTGCTGGAGCGGGACGAGGACTTCCCGGCGGCCGAGGAGTTGGCGGGCGAGCTGGACGCGATCCGCGCGGTGACGGCGGCCGGGGTGACGGCCGCCGACGCCGCTCCCGCGCCGAAGCACGGCCCGAACGGTAACGGCACACCGGACATCGACGCCGCGCGCGAGCGGCTGGCACGCGCCCAGACCGCGCTGCTGTCGGCGCTCGTCGCGGGCGACCCGGCGCCGGAGGGCTTCGACCGGCAGCGGCTGGGAATCCAGGCCCGGGCGCTGACGTCCAAGCGGGCCGGGGTGGTCGCCAAGGTCGCCCCCGAGCTGCCGGAGATCCTGGGCGACGGCTACCGGCGGGCGTTCGAGGGGTACGCCGACGGCCGCCCGATGACCGGCGGCTACCGCCGCGACGCGATGGCGTTCGTCGAGCATCTGCTGGCGGCCGGTGACGTCCGGGACGCGGCGACCCGGCGCCGGCTGACGCTGTGGTGGCAGGAGCGCTCCGGGCCCGCCCCGCTGTCCTCGCACCCGCTGGCGCGCTTCGCCCGCCGGGCCCGGCTCGTGCTGAGCGGAGGGTGAGCGCAGGCGTACGCGGCGATCACCACTCGGCACCCGAATCGCGCATTTCGCGAAATCTCTGGCGTGAAAGCGGTCGGGTCCAGTAGAACTCGGCCATGTTGTGGGTCCTGTTCCTGCTCGTCGCATGGGGCTCGGCGGTGGTCAGCTGCACCCGCCTGTGCCTCGCCGCGGTCGCGGCCGCCCAACCGATGGAAGCCACCGCCGGTCCGCGGCCGGACGGGCGGGCCCTGAGCCTGTACGAGGCGGCGTTCCTCGCGGGCGGGCCGCGGCGGGTCGCCGATCTCGCGCTGGTGTCGATGTCCCGTGAGCGCCGCCTGCTGCTCGCCCACACCGGCTGGGTCACCGTCGTGGACCCGGACGGCCGGAACGATCTCGAACGCTCGGTCATCGCCGCGATAGGCCCGCGGGGCCAGTCCCCCGTGCCGCCGGTCCGCACCGCCCTGACCACCGCCGACCCGGTGCGGGCGCTGGCCGACCGGCTGGTGGCGGCGGGGCTCGCGGTGCCCGCGGGGGCCCGCGCGAACGTGGC
>NZ_RIBZ01000280.1:0-34506 GCF_003721215.1 Streptomyces botrytidirepellens | reverse complement strand
CGCGCCGCCCCCGGGGCCGCCGCGGCCCCCGGTCGACCCGCCGCGCCAGCGCGGCGAGCAGCTGCCGGGCGCCCTGGTAGTCGCCGCGCCACAGCAACGCGGTGCCCTCGCAGACGAGACGGTACGCGGCGTCGGCCGTCATCCGGTCGTCCGCGACCACAACCCGCCGCGGCGGCGGAGCGCCGCTCTCGGAACGCCACTGGGCGGTCCGGGGCCCGCCGTCCTCGGTCCACTCGATGAGGTGTTGCGTACTCAGGGGTACACCCTTTGCTCTCGTGCCGTGCGCACCTGCGGTGCGTATGGGGTGATCCTTGCGGTACGGACCGCCTGACGCGAGCGGTTTTCGAGAACGTGGCGCCGCTCGTGTCCCCGGTAGTGGGCCGTCCGAGCGAGACGGTCCGCGCCTATGGTTCGTGCATGACGAGCGCTCTCCATCTGGAGAAGATCACCCCGGACAACGTCGACGTCGCGATCGGAATACGGGTCCGTCCGGATCAGGAGCACCTGGTCGCACCGGTCGTGAAGTCCCTGGCCGAGGCGTACGTCCATCCCGGCACAGCCTGGCCACGCCTC
Source organism: Streptomyces botrytidirepellens (assembly GCF_003721215.1). Taxonomy (NCBI): domain Bacteria; kingdom Bacillati; phylum Actinomycetota; class Actinomycetes; order Kitasatosporales; family Streptomycetaceae; genus Streptomyces; species Streptomyces botrytidirepellens. The sequence continues at coordinate 33,933 of NZ_RIBZ01000280.1, read as the reverse complement.
ATCCTCGACGACGACCGGGCCGTCGGCTTCCTCATGGGCTTCTTCGCCATCGACTGGAGGGGCGACGGCACGGGCACCGACATCCGATCCGGCCTCTGGCGCCTCAACATCGCGGCCGGCGAACAGGGGCGCGGCTACGGACGCTTCGCGGTCGAGTCCGTAGCCGCCGAAATCCGCCGTCGCGGTGGCGCCCGCATGACCACCACCTGGCAACCAGGCGCCGACGGACCTGAGCGTTTCTACCTCAAGCTCGGATTCCAGCCGACGGGCGAGACGAGCGGGGACCAGACGGTCGGCGAAATGGACGTGCAGGTCCCGCGGTTCTAGCGGGCCGTTTCCGTCCAGGTGACAGGCAGCTCGTGGACGCCGTAGATCTGCATGTTGGTCCTGAGCTTCACCTCGGCCGCGGGGACGGCGAGCTCGAGAGTCGGGAAGCGGCGCAGCAGCCCCTCGAAACCGGCGCGCATCTCGACGCGGGCCAGTTGCTGGCCCAGGCATTGGTGGACGCCGTGGCCGAAGGACAGGTGGCCGCGGGCCCTGCGGCGGATGTCCAGGGTGTCGGGGTTCTCGAAGCGCCGGGGGTCGCGGTTGGCGGCCAGCATGGAGACGACGACGCTCGATCCCTTGCCGATGGTTTCGCCGCCGAGTTCGAGGTCCTCCGTGGCGTAGCGATAGACGATATCGACAACGGACAGATAGCGCATGAGTTCTTCAACGGCGCCGGGCATCAGATCCGGGTCGGCGCGCAGTTCGGCAAGCTGCTCGGGGTGTTCCAAGAGCGCGAAGGTGCCCAGCCCCAGCATATTGGCGGTGGTCTCGTGGCCCGCGAGCAGCAGCAGGAAGGCGATGCCGGTCAGTTCCTCGATGGCGAGGTCGTCGTGGCGGGTCAGGTCGGACAGGATGTCTTCGCCCGGGGCGGCGCGTTTGCGCGTGACCAGTTCGGAGAGGTACGCGCTCAGGTCGGTGTACGCGGCAATCTGCTCGTCGAAGGGCAATTCCTTGTTCATGAACTTGGCCGAGTTGACCTGGAATTGCTCCCGGTCCCCGTAGGGGACACCGAGCAGTTCGCAGATCACCAGGGACGGCAGCGGCAGCGCGAACTCCTTGACCAGGTCGACCGGCGGGGTCATGCGTGCCATTGCGTCCAGTTGGCGTTCGGCGATGTCGATGATGTGCTCTTCGAGCGCTCTCATGCGTTTGACGGTGAAGGCGCCGGTGAGCTTGGTGCGCAGCCGGGTGTGGTCCGGCGGGTCCATGGCGATGAACAGCCCCGGCTCCTGCGGGGACGGTTCGGTGACGACGGGCAGGCCGGGGATCTCGTACGGCACATGGAGAACGCCGATGTCCTGGCGGGAGCTGAACCGGGTGTCGGCCATCAGCTGGCGGACCGCGTCGTAGCCGGTGACGATCCAGCCCTCGTGCCCGTCGGGGAAGACCATGGGGCTGACAGGGCGAGCCTCGCGCAGTCGGGTGATGTCGCGAGGCGGGTCGAAGGGGCCCGCATCGCGCTTCGTGGGGAGGCCGTGCGGGATGGGAGCCGTGTGACTCATCGGATTCCTTTCGCGGCGGTTGTTGCCGCCACCATCACCGATGGCTCTGACATACGACTGACACGGCTCTTACACCGACCCTGTCGGAGACCGGAGACATGAAAGGGTGCACGGCATGGGGGCGGCATCGGACGATCCGGAACTGTGGGCGTTCCTGGCATCACGTCACCGCGGCGAGATCCTTTCCGGCACGATCGCGGCGATCGAACGCTTCGGGGTGTTCGTGGCGTTGGACCGGGGCCCCGACCATCCGATCTTCCCCGGCGTCGGGTTCATCTCGATCCCTGAACTGTCCTGGCGACGCTTCGAGGCCGTTTCGGACGTCGTCCAGGTCGGGCAGCGTGTGTCCTGTGTGTTCCTTCAGTTCGACACGTGGAACGGTGAGGCCAGGCTGTCCTTGAAGGCGACACAGCCGGATCCGTTCCAGGAATTCGCCGACACCGTCGGGGCGGGCCGGAGGCTTCGGGGGCAGGTCACCAAACTGGTGCCCTTCGGTGCCTTCGTCCGGGTCGCCGAGGGCGTTGAGGGCCTGGTCCCTCTTCAAGAACTCACCTCAGAGGTCGTCGGGACCGGCGACGAGGTGACGGTCACCGTCACCGACGTCGACCGGGAGCGGCGCAGGCTGTTCCTCTCCCGACGTCAGGCTTGAAGAGCTCTTTCCCCGGTCATGCGAACGCCCGTGCCCAACGGCTCGACCCCGGTCAGCCAGTATCCGTCAGGAATGGACTCACTTACGTGCCCGGACGAGGGCGGAGTACCGGGTGCGTCGATCATCACGCGATCCACGATGTTGGCGAACAACCGCGCGGCCGGGTTGGCGCGGCCTTCGATGAGCACCGTACGTGCCCCGGCCTCGGCCAAGACGGATAGGGCCCTCTCGGGATCGCTGTCGAGCGAGGGGCGCGGGACTCGGAAGACGTCTTCGCCGTGGCTGCCCGGCACTCCCTCCTCAATCGCTCCGTTCCGCCGAATCACCAGGTCGTGTGTGCGGCGCAGCTCATTCACGCCTCGGTTGCCATGGTGTTCGTCGGCACCGACGGTGTACGTCCAGGTGATGTACGGCCGTCCCGTACGCAGCGAGTGCAGCCACGGGCCGAGGATGAGCAGCGCTTCCCGCTCAAGGACGCCGCGCTCCACCTCGATACCCGCGTGTTCCAGTACCGCGGCGCCACCCTCTCCGCGTGAGGTGGGGTCCATGACCGCTATCAGGACGCGGGACACCTTGGCGTCGATCAGGGCTTGTCGGCACGGCGGCGTACGGCCGTGGTGGTTGCAGGGCTCCAGCGTCACCACCGCGGTGCCCCTCTCGGCACGTTCGCCCGCTGCGGTGAGCGCGTTGTCCTCGGCGTGGTGGTCTCCCTTGCGGTGGTGGTAACCCTCTCCGACCGCTACGCCGTCGCGGTCGAGGATCACGCACCCCACGGGCGGGTTCGGGCTCGTCGTTCCGAGCCCCTGGGCGGAGATGGCGATCGCTCGCCGCATGGCCGTCAGTTCGTTCGGCGTCGCCATCAGAACCCCGCATTCTCCTTGACTGCGTCGAGCAGGTCCCGCACAGCAGGGACATTACTCGCCGCTGCAAGAGCGTTGATTGCCGTGACGGCCTCTTGCAGGGTGCGGCCGGAGCCGGAGTCGCGGGCCACGTCGAGTGCGGATGCGGTCTCGGTGGCGGCTTGTTCGTACTCCTGGATGCCTGCGTACGCCATGGCCAGGCGTGCTTGTGCGAACCCCCGGTCGCGTTGATAGACGTCCGGAAGTTTCTCCAGCGCGGTCTGGAAGGTGGAGACCGCCCGCTCTGGCCGGGACAGGGTGAGCCAGCAGTTCGCGCGCTGGATTTCGATGTAGTTGGGAGTGATGTAGCTGGGAGTGCAGAAATCCCCGTGTCCGGAACGTGCGTCACCGGAGGATTCAGCGATGGCGGCGTACTCGTGGGCCTTGTCCAGTTTCCGGTGACAGGCGGTCTCGTTTCCGTCGAGCGCGAGTCCCTGTGCTTCCTGCTGCATGGCCGCTGCCTTCATCGGGTGCGTGAGTGCTCGTTCGTGACGCTGCACGGCCTGCGCGAGGCCGATCGTCTGGCCTGCGTTCTTCTTCCCCGTAGCGAGTTGGCTGCGGCGGAACAGAGTCCACGACAGCATGGCCTCGTCGCCGGACTCCATGGCCCATTCCATGGCCTGGCCTGTCCAGGTCTCCGCCCTGGTCACGTCCATGGAGTCCTCGTGGAGCCATGCGGCCGACTCGGCGTACTGAGCCGATAGCTTCAGCAGCTCCTGCCGGTGCTCGCCCCGGCTGTCCTCCAGAAGACCATTCAGCACGTCGAGCTGCTGATGCACTGCTGTGAGTGCGTGACGCGGGCCGAAGAGGTTGTCTGCCCTGACCAGGGTGTGCCACATGTCGCGCAGATGCTGGATCGCTGCTTCGCTGTGGTCGGCCGAAAGGCGGCGTGGTCTGATGCTCCTGGGGCGTGCGACTTCCGCGGAAGCGTTTGCGCCATTGAAGGGACTGTTTCCTTGCAGGGCGACACCCATCGCGTTTCCGAGAAGGGCGCGGCGGCTTATCGGCACGATCTGCTCTTTCCCGTCGACATGCACCGATACCAAAAGGATTTCCGGTAACGCATCCGCTTCCGCCGAAGCCATGGGGTCCACGTGGGCAGTCGGCACACCAGATGGAGCCTCGTTGAAGGTTCGGACGTGAGGTCGTCCGAACTATTCCGGCTGTTACGAGCGTAGCCACGGTCCTGGGCCGCGACGCCCGATGAGGGGGTACCCTCCCACGGCCGTTCGGGAAGGTCGAGCATGTGGCCAGGAATGCCCAGCCCATCGGCAATGCGTTCCATGACGGCGAGGCCGCGAATACCGCGAACACCTCGGATCACGTCACCTACGCGGGCGCTGGTCATCTTGCCGACAGCAGCGGCGATTTCGGCGTAGCTCACCGGCCCTCGCCTGTTGACCAGCCGGAAGACTTCGCCGAAGTCTCGACGTTCGCAGGCCCGTTTCATGTCCTCGCTCAGCAGCAAGCGATCCGGGATGGTAAGGGGATATTCGCTGCGACGGGCTTCACGTTCACTCATGGGCCGCTCACGAGGTGTAGGGACGTGCCTGGTCCAGCGTAGAACTCGCCGAGTGCTGAGGTACCCCGTTCCCCACGTGGGGTACCCCGTTTACTGTCCCGGCCTGTCTCTCTCACCTGCACGCTTGTCGCCATGAAGTCAGAGCTGACTGGTCCGGATGAGCGTACGGTGGTGAGGCGCTGGGCTCGCCACCCTCGTTGTGTCGCCCGGGCGCGGGCCGACTTGCGTACGACGTTGGCGAGTTGGGGCCTGCCCACCGTGGAAGAAGTCGCGCTCCTGGTGCTGTCCGAGTTGATAACGAACGCCGTGCGTCATGCACGCGTGCCCGGACGTCAGATCGAGACGCGTTACCTGCATCAGGGCGACAGCGTACGGATCGAGGTTCACGACACGGGTGACCCGCACCCCAGGCTGATGACTCCGCGCCCCGAAGCCGTGCATGGTCGGGGACTTTTCCTGGTGGATGCGCTCGCCGATCAGTGGGGCGTGACCCCAAGGGCGGTGGTGGGCAAAGCGGTCTGGGCGGTCCTGGCAATTCCTGACGACGAGCGGGGCTCCACGGCCGATGGACAGCTCGGCGAGGGGTGACGTGATGGCGGAGCCCCGTGCACGGCGACCAGCAGGGACCGCGGTCGGCCGGTGTCGATGCGGCCATGGTTGAGCCCGCCGTGCACGCGCCATGGCGGTGCTCGGGCGCCGGCGTCAGGTCCACCGCAGACGTGACCGCGTCGCCCGAGCACCGCCCCGGGGGTCGGTCAGGACCAGCGCTTCAGGAAATCGATCGCCGCGGAGTCGACCTCCTCGGGGTGCGAGGCGCTCAGGAAGTGCTGGCCGCCCTCGACGACTTCGAGGCGCGCCTCGGGGGAGCGGGTGAACATCCGTATCTCCTCCTGGGCGTTCGCCACGGAGTACACCTGGTCCGCGGTGCCGTGCAGCCACAGGATGGGGCAGCGGATCTCGTCGAGCCTGCCGTGGAGCCCGTCGCGGTCGCGCAGGTTCACCGTGCTGAGACGGAGGCGGTGGCGGCCCGCGTCGCCGGTGTAGTTCGCGCGGTAGGTGGCGAGCCAGAAGTCGCGTTCCTCGCTCGAGACGCCGCCCAGGGCCGCGTCGAGCACCGCGTCCACGAGCTCGTCCGGCACGACCCAGTCCTCGCCGACCGGGTCGGCGAGGGCGTCGACGAGCGGCGTGTTGAACTCGACGCCGTCCCAGCAGCCCAGGTCGCGGCTGCGGGGGCTCTCGAAGTCCATCGACGTGCCGAGCGCCATGACGCCCTTCACGACGTCCGGGGCGAGCAGCGCCATGCGGGCCGCCACCCAGCCGCCTTGCGAGGTCCCCAGCACGAAGGCCTCGCGGATCCCGAGGGCCTCGAGGACCTGGAGGTTCGCGATCGCGCTGTCCCAGAAGGTGAAGTGCGGGTACGAGGCCCTCGTGCGGCCGTGCCCGTAGGGCTCCAGGGCGAGCAGGTTGGCCGCGGACGCGAGCGCCGGGTCGGCGAACTGCGGCCGGTACAGGTCGGCCGAGGTGGTGTACGAGTTGATCAGGACCAGCGTCGGGAGCGCGGGGTCGTACGGCTTGGCGAAGGTGTACCCGACGGTCGATCCGCCCAGGTGGGGAATCTCGACTGTCTGCTCAATCTTGCTCATCAATTACTCCTTGGGTCATACATGGGGAATCTCTCGAAACGGTCGCCATCAAGATCAAATCACCCTCGTTGCGTCACGACAACGCGTTCGGGATCAGGGGGATTTGAGCCCAACTCGCCCGTGCTGTTCAAAGGTTGAGGGGGACTGACGAGCCGTAGGCTCGGGCGAGTTCGCCCACCGTGTCGGCCATGGACCGGCGCAGTTCGGCCGGTGCGACGACCTCGACGTCGATGCCGAGCCGCAGCAGTTCGCCGCAGGCGTGCTCGGTGCTCTCGGTCGGGATGACCGCCTCGACCCATCCGTCGTCGCCGATGGCGGTCGCGGTGGAGTCGACGGCCCGCACCACCTCCGGGGGCGTTGTCGGGCAGGTCCACCGCGTGCTGGGCGAGCACCGCGTCGACGAACAGGGGGAGATGCGGCGCCTGTTCGGGTTCCCGGTACCAGCCGGGAGCGTCCAGGTGGAACACCGCCGCGGGCCGCCGGGCATCGAGCGAGAACAGAAAGCCACTCCCCGGATGCTGCGACTGGCGCCCACAGGCCGCTCGCTCATCGCCTGAGAGCGTCGGTCTCCGCTCGGCGGCGTTTCCCGTACGCGACGGTCAGCACGGCCAGCAACGGCCCCCACAGGGTCAGCGGCGCGTAGCAGACGTAGAACGACAGGGTCTCCCAGCCGCCGATCTCGCTCGGGGAATCGCCGGGAAGCTCGTCGCCCCGGATCGTCGTGCCCCTGATCTCGGCGACGGGGGAGAGGAGGGTGAACAGGACCGTGAGGAGGGCGGCTCCGGTCGCGGCCGGGATGACCGCGGCCGTCGGCGGGACGCGGCGGCCGCGCAGGAACGGGAGCCGGCGCGGAAACACCTCGCCCCAGCGGGCGATCAGGCCGAACGCCGTGAACGCGAGCGCCTCGGAGAGGGCCGACAGGAAGACGACGTACGCGCGCTCGCCGACGCCGATCCCGCGGTCGAACGCGGCCGGGAGCCTCCACAGGCTGGACGGCAGGACGGCCAACGGGATGGCGCAGGCGAGGAGTTGCGTCCGCCGGGACACTCCGGCGACGGGCTCGTGGGCCGTCCGCCACGCGGTGCGGAGTCGGCCGGGGCGGGCGGTGGCGGGTGCTTCGACAGCTTGGACCGGTTCGACAGGTTCGACGGCTTCGGCGGCTTCGACAGGTTCGACGGCTTCGGCGGCTTCGGCGTGACGGAGTGGCTGCATGTGCGGTCCTCGGTGTCCGTGGTGGGCAGGCCCGTTCCGGCATGACCATCGCAGTCGGGAGGCCCGCCGCGGATCGCTCCACGGGCCGAACCCGGCTCCGCCGCACGGGCGACCGGGGATGCAGGTGCTGCGACCGCAGCATGACGGCAGGGTGCGGACCCGGCGTCAGATGTCTGGCCGCCTCATGATCCCCGTCCTACAGTTGGAGCGCTCCCGCACACCCTTCCGCACACCTTCGCAGCGGATCTGGAGGCGTAATGAATTGTCATGGTCATGCTCGGAAATGGAGGCTTCGTGCCTCCGCCGTCGCCTCGGCCGCGACGCTGCTGGCCACCGTGGCGCTGGTGGACACCGCCGACGCGCACGGGTCGGCCATCGGCCCGGCGTCGCGGAACTACGGCTGCTGGAAGCGGTGGGGCGGTGACTTCCAGAACCCGGAGATGAAGACCAAGGACCCCATGTGCTGGCAGGCGTGGCAGGCCGACACCAACGCCATGTGGAACTGGAACGGCCTCTACCGCGAAGGGGTCGCGGGCAACCACCAGGCCGCGCTGCCCGACGGGCAGCTGTGCAGCGCCGGGCGCACCTCGTCCGGCCGCTACAACGCGATGGACGTGCCCGGGAAGTGGGAGGCCACGTCGGTCGGCACCAGCTTCACCTTCAAGAACCACGACCAGGCCAAGCACGGCGCGGACTACTACCGCATCTACGTCACCAAGCAGGGCTACGACCCCACGACCCAGCCGCTGCGCTGGAGCAACCTCGAACTCGTCGCCCAGACCGGCAAGATCGCGCCGGGGGCGGGGGAGTCCTCCACCGAGCCCAGCCTCAACGGGGTCACCGTCTCGATCCCCGTCAACGCCCCCGGGCGCACCGGCCGCCATGTGGTCTTCATGATCTGGCAGGCCAGCCACTTCGACCAGACCTTCTACTCGTGCAGCGACGTGATCTTCCCCGGCGGCTGACCGGCTACGTAGGCAGCACCAGCCGCCAGTCCTCGGCCATCACGGGCCCCGCGCCGTACCCCGGGTGCGGCTCCTCGGCGGTCAGCTCGAACCCCGCCCGCTGGTAGATCCNGTGCGGCTCCTCGGCGGTCAGCTCGAACCCCGCCCGCTGGTAGATCCGGCGGGCGGCGGCCTGGACGTCGGTGGTCCACAGCACCAGCTCGCGGTAGCCCGCCGCGCGGGCGAAGTCCACGCACGCCGTCACCAGCCGCTCGCCGAGCCGCAGGCCCCGCGCGTCGGGTTCGACGAACAGCAGCCGCAGCCGGGCCGTCGCGGGCGCCTCGTCCCGTACGCACATCACCGACCCGATGGGGCGGCCGTCGCGCTCGGCGATCCAGACGCGCTCGTACGCCGGGTCGTGCCGGGTGCCGAAGTCCCCGACGATACGGGCGACCAGGGCCTCGAACGTGGTGGTCCAGCCGTACTCCCGGACGTATTCGACGCCCTGCCGGTGGACGATCCAGCCCAGGTCGCCGGGGCCGGGCTCGCGCAGGAGGACATCCGTCATTCCGTCAGCCCCCCGCCCTCAGTGCCGCGGCGGTGCCGTCGAGGCCCGGGCCATCAGTTCGGCGCGCACCATGGCCACCCCGCCCGGCGGCTGCGGTTCGCGGCCGAGGGCGAGGCGTCCGGCGCGCACCCCGGCGTCGTGCAGCGGCAGCCGGACCGTGGTCAGGGCGGGGACGGCGTCGGCGCTGAAGGGGAGGTCGTCGAAGCCCGCCACCGAGACGTCCTCGGGGATGCGCAGGCCCTGGTCGCGCAGGGCCGCGCAGACGCCGAGGGCGATGGTGTCGTTGGCGGCCACGATGGCGGTCAGACCGGCGTCGCGGCGCAGGAGTTCGAGGGTGGCGTCGTAGCCGGAGGCACGGTCGTAGAGGCCGTGGACGGTCAGCTGTTCCGCGCCCTCGGCCAACCCGGCCGCGGTCAGGGCCTCGCGGTGGCCCTCCAGCCGGTGGCGGGTGGTGGTGCGGTCGGCGGGGCCCGCGACGTAGCCGATGCGGCGATGGCCGAGGGTCAGCAGATGCTCCGTCAGGCGCCGGGCGCCGCCGCGGTTGTCGAACGTGAGGGTGATCGCGTCCTCGATCGGGGGCCGCCCGCACAGCACCACCCGGGTGCCGGAGGCGGCGAGCCGGGACGCCTTGGCGGCGACCGCGGCGGCGTGGTCGGGGTGCTCGACCGCGCCGCCGGTGAGGACGACGGCGGCGGCGCGCTGCCGCTGGAGCAGGGTGAGGTAGTTCAGCTCGCGCTCGGGCGAGCCGCCCGTGTTGCAGATGACGGCCAGCTTCTCGCCGCCGCGCACGGCCTCCCCGCCGGAACCGCCGGAACCACCGGAACCATTGGACGCGCCCGAGCCGGCGGGCCCGCCCGGCGCGCCCATCTCGGACTGCACGGCGCCCGCGATGATGCCGAAGAAGGGGTCCGCGATGTCGTTGACCAGCACCCCGACCAGATCGGACGTGGCGGCCGCGAGAGCGCTTGCCGGGCCGTTGACCACGTACTCCAGGTCCTCGACGGCGCGCAGCACCCGGGCCCGGGTCGATTCGGCAACCGGATAGTTGCCGCTCAGGACGCGCGACACGGTCGCCGCCGAGACCCGAGCCCGTGCGGCCACATCGGCCAGGGTCACTGCCATGTTTCCTCCGTTGGGTGGTCACCTGGGGCGCCCGGTGGGACACCGCGTGCGCTGGTGGGGCCGGGTCCATGGTCTCACTGGTCAGCGCCGTCGCGGCCATCGCGTATCGAACCGGGAACGGGCGCGGGAATCTGCTCCCCGGGGTCTTGTCCTGACATCCGCACCGTGCCTAGGGTCGACCCCCAGCAAGCGCTTTCCGTCCCGTTGGCGAGGAGCCCCACTCCATGGCCTCAGCAGCCACCGCCCGTATCCGCGCCGCAGTCATCGGCACCGGAGCCATCGTCACGGGCAGCCATCTGCCCGCCCTGCGCGATCACGCCGACCGGGTCGAGCTGGTCGCCGCGGTCGACGTGGACGAGGACCGGCTCGACACCTTCCGCGCGACGGCCGCCGAGAGCGCCGGATTCACCGTCGCCGGCTACCCCGACGTGGCCGCGATGCTGAAGGCGGAGCGCCCCGACCTGGTCCTCATCGGCACCCCGCCGTCCCTCCACCGCGAGCAGACGGTGGCCGCGCTCAAAGCGGGTGCCTGGGTGCTGTGCGAGAAGCCGCTGTGCCTGACGCTCGCCGAGTACGACGAGATCGCCGCGGCGGAAACGGAGGCGGGCGGGCCGTACGCGTCGGTGGTCTTCCAGCACCGCTACGGCTCGGGCGCCGTCCACGCCCAGGACCTGCTGACCACCGGCGCGCTGGGCCGCCCGCTGGTGGCCCACTGCCAGACCACCTGGCACCGGGACACCGCGTACTACGCCGTCCCGTGGCGCGGCCGCTGGGACAGCGAGGGCGGCGGCCCCTCCATGGGCCACGGCATCCACCAGATGGATCTGCTGCTGCACCTCCTCGGCGACTGGACCGAGATCCGCGCCATGGCCGGGCGGCTGGTGCACGACGTGGAGAGCGAGGACGTGTCCACCGCGCTGGTCCGCTTCGCCAACGGCGCCATGGCCACCGTCGTCAACAGCGTGCTCTCGCCCGACGAGGTCAGCCGCATCCGCATCGACTGCGCGGACGCCACCGTCGAGCTGACCCACCTCTACGGCCACCGCAACGACGACTGGGTCTACACCCCCGCCCCGCACGTCCGGGACGAGCCCGCCCGGCAGGAGCGCTGGCGCACCCCCGCCGCCGACCTGCCCAGCTCGCACGCGGCCCAGCTGACCGGGCTGCTGGACGCCATGCGGGACGGCGTACGGCCCCCGGGCAGCGGCCCGGACGCCCGCCGCACCCTCGAATTCATCGCCGCGCTCTACAAGGCGGCCTTCACCGGGCGGCCCGTGCACGCGGGGGAGATCGCGCCCGGCGACCCGTACTACGACGCCATGCACGGACACCACCCCGAGTGGGCTCCGAAGGCACCGCACGCCACGAAGAAGGAGAGCTGAGGCCGTCATGACCCAGCAGATCACCGTCACCCACACCCACGGCGAGCGGATCTCGGTAGCCTCCGGCGGCGTCGAGCTGATGGCCTACGTCTACGCGCCCGACCCGGACGCCTTCGAGGCCCGCAAGCCGTACGCCCACCCGCTGCGCACCCTCGCCGGAAGCCCGGTCTCCGGCTACCGGCCCAACGACCACCGCTGGCACAAGGGCCTCCAGATGACGTCCAGCCATCTGTCCGGCCAGAACTTCTGGGGCGGCAACTCCTACCTCGGCCCCGACCAGGGCTACCAGCGGGTCGAGGAGCGGGTCGGCTCCATGCGGCACGACGGCTTCGAGGAGTTCACGGTCACCGACGACCGGCTGCGCTTCACCGAGAAGCTCACCTGGGTCGAGAACGGAGGCCAGGAGTGGGCGCGCGAGCTGCGCACCATCGAGCTGCACTCCGTCGAGGCGGACGAGGGCACCTGGGCCCTGGACTGGTCCATCGACCTCACCAACATCCGCGGCGAGGCGCTGCATTTCGGCTCCCCGACCACCGCGGGCCGCGAGATGGCCGGGTACACCGGGCTCAACTGGCGCGGCCCCCGCGACTTCACCGGCGGCGACGTCATCGGCCCGGACGGGCGCGGCGGCGAGGGCGAGGCGGGCGCCTCGGACCTGATGGGCACCCCGGCCGCCGACGCCCCCTGGATCGCCTTCACCGCCGAACACGACGACATCGACGCGCACTCGACGCTGCTGTTCGCGCACGCGCCGGAGAACGCGGAGTCGATCCACGCCTCCCACTGGTTCGTGCGCTCCGAGCCGATCCCCTCGGTCGCCCCCTCGTGGGCGTTCTTCGAGGAGTTCGAGCTGCCGCCGGGGGAGTCCTTCGGCTACCGCTACCGCGTGGTGGTCGCCGACGGCGCGTGGGACCGGACGCGCGCCGAGAGCTACCTCAAGAACCACGGGTGGTGAGTGAAATGACGGCGATGCCTGCCCCCCTGCCGGGCGGCGTGGGGATGTCCCACATCAGCGCGTACGAATGGGAGGCGGCCGACGGCGTGTGCGGCGGCAGCCCCCACCTCCACCTCGCCTGCACCGAGGCGTACGTGGTCACCGCCGGGCGCGGCGCCGTGCAGACCCTCACCGTGGCCGACGGCTTCACCGAGACGCCGCTGGAGCCGGGCGCGGTGGTGTGGTTCACCCCCGGCACGGTGCACCGCATGGTGCAGGGCGGCGGCCTCAAGGTGACCGTGCTGATGCAGAACAGCGGGCTGCCCGAGGCCGGGGACGCGGTGTTCACGTTCCCGCCCGAGGTGCTGGCCGACCCCGAGCGCTACGCGGCGGCCGCCGCCCTGCCCGCCAAGGAGGGCCCGGAGGCGGACGCGGCGGCCCGGCGCCGCCGGGACCTCGCGGTCGAGGGCTATCTGACCCTGCGCGCCGCGGCCGAGAAGGGCGACGACGGGCCGCTGCGCGCCTTCCACGAGGCGGCGGTGCGGATCGTCGCCCCCAAGGTCAAGGACTGGGAGCCGCGCTGGCGGGACGGCGCGCTCGCCGCCGCCCACCGCACCGGTGAGCAGCTGACCGCGCTCGCCGCGGGCGACCCGGCCCATCTCGCACAGGCGAAGGTCACCGCGACCGGCCCCAGCCGCCGCGGCGGCTACGGCATGTGCGGCCGCCGGGACGAGTACGAACTGCCCGGCGCGACGCTCCCGTACTACGGCGAATAAGCACCGGCATCCCCCCACACGAACAGGCATGAACAGGCACATCGGCACATCACAGGAGGGAGGTCGGTCCGGCGATGCGCAAAAAAGGGACAAAGGCGTCCTGCGCCCTGGCTCTCGTCCTCACACTCGGCGGGACCCTCACGGGCTGCGGCGGCGGTGAGGGCGGCGGCTCGGGCGGCAAGGTCACCCTGCGGTTCACCTGGTGGGGCAACCCCGACCGGGCGGCCCGTACGGAGCAGGCCGTCAAGCTGTTCGAGAAGCGTCACCCGAACGTCGACATCAGCACGTCCTTCGCGGGCTTCGACACGTACAAGGCGAAGCTCGCCACCCAGGCCGCGGGCGGCGACGCACCCGATGTGATGCAGCTGGACTACCGGCAGATCAACCAGTACGCCACCTCCGGCATCCTGCTCGACCTCGGCAAGCACCGTGAGCTGCGCACCGCGGACATCGACAAGGGGCTGCTGGCCACCGGGGTCGTGGACGGCAAGCAGTACGCGCTGCCGGTCGCCCGCGGCGCCGAGGCCATACCGTACGACGCGGCGCTGTGGCGCAAGGCGGGCGTCCCCGAGCCGACGATCGACTGGACGTGGGCCGACTGGACCGACGCGATGCGCAAGCTGAAGGCGTCGAAGAAGGACATCGGCGGCAAGGTCGGCTCCACCGACCCGGGCCAGAGCGAGGACGTCTTCGAGATCTGGCTGCGCGGCCGGGGCAAGGCCCTCTACACCAAGGACGGCGGGCTGGGCTTCACGGCCGACGATCTGACGCGTTACTGGGAGTGGTGCAGCAAGCTGCGCAAGGAGGGCCTGGTGGCCCCCGCCGAGCAGACCACCCAGATGGACGGCGCGGTGGAGAACACCCCGCTCGGACGGCTGAAGTCCGTCTCCGACTTCAACTGGGACGCCCCGTCCAGCGGTTACGAGGCCATCGTCGGCAAGGGGCTGAAGCTGGCCCCGCTGCCCGCCGGTGACGACGGCAAGCCCGCCCTGTACTACAAGCCGTCGATGTTCTTCGGGGCGTCCGCCAAGTCCCAGCACCCCAAGGAAGCCGCCCAGTTCATCGACTTCCTGCTCAACGACCAAGCCGCCGGGGCCATCCTCGGCGCCACCCGCGGCATCCCGGCCAACGACACGATCCGGGACAAGGTGCTGCCCAAGCTGGAGGGCTTCGACCAGGTCGTCTCCGCGTACCAGAAGCAGTTCGAGGGCAAGCTCAAGGATCCGCCCGCCGCGCCGCCCAAGGGCGACGCCTCGCTCCAGTCCACCTTCACGCGCGACTACGACCAGGTGTCGTACGAGCGCCTGTCGCCGCGCGAGGCGGCGGAGAACTACATCACCGAGGCGAAGGCGGAGCTGAGGCAATGACCGCGACCGCGACCCGCCCCCAGGACGCCGCGCCCCCCGCCGCGCGCGCCAAGCGGGCACCGAAGCGCGAGAGGCAGGGCGCCGCCTGGGTGTTCCTGTCGCCATGGGTGATCGGCGCGACCGTGCTGACGCTGCTCCCGATGGCCGTCTCGCTGTATCTGTCGTTCACCGACTACGACATGTTCGACGCCCCGCAGTGGGTGGGCCTCCGCAACTACACGCAGATGTTCACGGAGGATCCCCGCTACTGGCGCTCGGTCATCACGACGCTGACGTACGTCGTGATCGCGGTGCCGTTCCAGCTGGTGCTGGCCCTCGCCGTGGCGATCGCGCTGAAGTCCGTCAAGCGCGGCAAGGGCTTCTACCGCTCGGCGTTCTACGCCCCCTCGCTGCTCGGCGCGTCGATGTCCATCGCCCTCGTCTGGCGGGCGATCTTCAACGACGGCGGCACCGTCGACAACCTCCTCTCCGGCGTCGGCATCGACATCGGCGGCTGGATCAACAAGCCGGGCTGGGCCATCCTGTCGGTCGCGCTGCTGACCATCTGGCAGTTCGGCGCCCCCATGGTGATCTTCCTCGCCGGGCTCCAGCAGATCCCCGCCGAGCTGTACGAGGCGGCGGCGGTCGACGGGGCGTCCTGGTGGCGGCAGTTCCGCTCGATCACCATCCCGATGCTGTCCCCGGTGCTCTTCTTCAACCTGGTGCTCCAGATGATCCAGGCGTTCCAGGTCTTCACCCCCGCCTTCGCGGTCAGCGCGGGCAAGGGCGGGCCCGCCGACTCCACCCTCGTCTACACCCTCTACCTCTACGACCGCGCCTTCACCGCCTCCCACATGGGCTACGCCTCCGCCATGGCGTGGGCGCTGCTGCTGGCCATCGGCGTCGTCACCGCGGTGCTCTTCCGGACCTCCCGGGCCTGGGTCTTCTACGCCAACGACAACAACGAGGGGGCCCGATGACCACCGCCCCGATCACCACCAACGCGCCGGTGGCCCAGCGACGGTCCACCAGCCGGATCGTGCTGCACGTCTGCCTGATCGCCGTCCTGCTGGTGATGCTCTACCCGCTGGCCTGGCTGGTGGCCACCTCGTTCAAACCGGCCGACGAGGTCATCGCCAGCCTCAAGCTGCTCCCCAGCCACCTGGAGTGGAGCAACTACTCCACCGCGATGGAGGGCGTGAACGAGGTCAGCGTCGGACGGCTGTTGTGGAACTCGCTGCTCATCGCGTGCGGCGCCGTCCTCGGCAACGTCATCAGCTGCTCGCTCGCCGCGTACGCCTTCGCCCGGCTGCGGTTCCGGATGCGCGGGCCGCTGTTCGCCTTCATGATCGCGACGATCATGCTGCCGCACCACGCGATCCTCATCCCGCAGTACATCATCTTCAACCAGCTCGGCATGGTGAACACCTACTGGCCGATGATCCTGCCGAAGTTCCTGGCCACCGACGCCTTCTTCGTCTTCCTCATCGTCCAGTTCATGCGCGGGCTGCCGCGCGAGCTGGAGGAGGCGGCCCGGATCGACGGCTGCGGGCCCTTCCGCTCCTTCTTCAGCGTCATCCTGCCGCTGACCAGGCCCGCGCTGATCACCACCGCGATCTTCACCTTCATCTGGACCTGGAACGACTTCTTCACCCAGCTCATCTACCTCTTCGAGCCGGAGAAGTTCACCCTGACCCTGGCCCTGCGCTCCTTCGTGGACGCCTCCAGCCAGTCGGCGTTCGGCCCGATGTTCGCGATGTCGGTCTTCGCCCTGCTGCCCATCGTGCTCTTCTTCCTCGCCTTCCAGCGGTTCCTGGTCGAGGGCATGGCCAACTCCGGGATCAAGGGGTGAGACGCCATGCCGTCCTCCGCGACCACCCGTGAACCGGGCGAGCTGACCGGCCCGCGCTTCGCCCTCTTCGCCGACGTCCTGGCGGTGGGGCTGGCCACGGCTGCCGCCTCGCTGCCGCTGATCACCGCCCCCGCCGCCATGTCCACCGCCTGCGCCGTCCTCGACCGGCGGGTACGGGAGGACGCCCCCGCCACCGCGGGCGGCTACCTCCGCGCCCTGCGGGCCCGGCTGCGCCCCGGCGACCTGCTCGCCGGGGCCGGGATGCTGGCCGGCGGCGCGCTGCTGCTGTTCAACGCGCTCGCGGCCGGGGCGGGCCTGCCGGGCGCGGTCGTCTTCCGGCCCGCGCTGCTCGTCGTGGCCGGGCTGCTCACGGTCGTCCTGCTGCGCGCCTGCGCCCGCCCCGAATCGGCGACGAGCTGGCGCACCGCGCTGCGCTCGGCCGCGTACGCCGGCGTGCGCACGCCCGGCGCGAGCCTCGTCCTGCTGCTGGCCGTGGCCACCGCCGCCGTCTGCGCCTGGGCCTACCCGCCCCTCCTCTTCCTCGTCCCCGGCCCCCTCGCGATCGCCGCCAGAGCCACGGAGCAACACCTATGAGCCTGCTTCGCCGTCACTTCCTCGCCGGAACCGCCGCCGTCAGCGGACTGCTGGCCGTGGGCGCCCCGGGGGCGTCTGCCGCCGGGCGTACCGACAAGCCGTTCCTGGACCTGCTCACCAAGGCCGCCGACAAGCGCGTGGCCGAGGTGGTGGACGGGCTCGACGCGACCCTCGCCCAGCTGAACAACCTCGGCCAGGCCCGCCCCGCCGCCCGCAGCCTGCGGCTGCTCACCTCCGTGCACGTGTGGGCCGACGCCGAGCACCACCACGACGCGAAGCTCATCGCGCCGATGACCCGGCTCGCCGACGCGCTGGCCGCCGCCCAGTTCGACGACGGCCTCTTCGACCAGGGCGCGGTGCACTCCCCGCCGGACACCGCCTTCTCGATCGTCGACCTGGGCCTCCTCTACGGCCTGCTGGACGACGACGACCACCCGTCCACCGCCAAGATCCGCGCCACCCTGAAGAAGATCCTCCGCAAGGCCGGGACGGGGCTCGCCACCGGCGGGCTGCACACCCCCAACCACCGCTGGAAGGTGTGCGCCGCGCTCGCCCGCATCAACTCCTTCTGGCCCGACGCCCGCTACACCCGCCGCATCGACGCCTGGCTGGCCGAGGGCATCGACCAGTACGACCGCGGGCAGTACAGCGAGCGCAGCGCCACCTACGCGCCCATCGTCACCAACCCCGCGCTGCTGACCCTCGCCCGGCTCACCGACCGCCCGAAGCTGTACGACAACGTGCGCCGCAACCTGGAGGCCACGCTCCACCTCGTGGAGCCCAACGGCGATGTGGAGACGGTGCATTCGCGCCGCCAGGACCAGAAGACGGTCAAGCATCTGTCCGAGTACTGGCTCCAGTACCGGGCGCTGGCGCTGCGCGACAAGGACGGGCGCTTCGCGGCCATGGCCGAGACCGTCCAGCGCCGCGGGGCGGACCAGACCTTCGACGAGACCCCGCTCGGGGACTTCCTCGCCGAGGTGCTGGACGAACCGGAGCTGGCCGCGCCGCTGCCCGAGGCCACCGCGGCGCCCTCCGAGTTCACCTGGCACGACAAGGACAGCGGGCTGGTGCGGATCGGCCGGGGCGCCACCCGCACGTCCCTCTTCGGCGGCACGGACTTCCCCGACGTCCACGCCATCTCCTCGGGCCTGTCCACCAACCCGACCTTCTTCAAGTGGCGCAAGGGCGCCGCGATCCTGGACTCGCTGCGGCTGTCCCCGCAGTTCTTCTCGCTCGGCCACTTCCGCGCCGAGAACGTCGAGCGCACGGCGGACGGCTGGCGGCTGTGGGCGGACGTCCGCGCCGGATACCACCTGCCGCTGCCGTCGCAGCACCGCCGCCCCGACGGGCGCTACCCGCTGACCGACGACGGCCGCTTCTGGTCCGCGATGGACTTCCCGCACCGCCCCAAGGAATGGCGCACCCTGCACACCGAGGTGCGGGCGACCGAGGCGGACGGCGGCTGGAACCTGGACGTCGAGGTCGGCGAGTCCGCGGTCCCGCTCGCCCTCGAACTGTGCTTCCGCAGCGGCGGCACCCTCACCGGGGTCGAGCCCGTGCCCGGTCAGAAGGACACGTACCAGCTGGTCAAGGGGTACGGGACGTACACCTCGGGCGATGACGTGATCACCTTCGGCCCGGGCAACGGCAGCGGCCCGCGCCAGCCCGCCGTGGTGGACCCGGGGGAGCGCTACACCTGGATGGGTGGCGATCTGCCGGTGTCCGGGCTGCGCGTGCTGATCACCGGGCGTTCGCCCCTCGCCTATCGCTTGACTCTGCGATGAAGCGCTGACTGACCCTGTGCCACCCCTGTGCCCGCTCTGTACAGGGGTGGCCGGGGCGGTTAGCGTAGCTATTAGTAAGCGCTTACTGTGAAGCGCTTACTACGAGACCTTTGGTGAAAACGAGACCTCTGGTGACTCTGGTGAGGAGACGAAGCCACGTGACACGCAAGACCGTGCGGATCGCCATGAACGGTGTGACCGGCCGGATGGGATACCGCCAACACCTCGTCCGGTCCCTCCTCGCCATCCGCGAACAAGGCGGCATCGACCTCGGCGACGGCAGCGTGCTGTGGCCCGAACCGCTGCTCGTCGGCCGCCGCGAGCACGCCCTGAAGGACATGGCCGAGCGCCACGGCCTCGACCCCGTCGCCGACGTCTCCACCGACCTGGACGCCGTGCTCGCCGACGAGGCCGTCGACATCTACTTCGACGCCCAGGTCACCGCCGCCCGCGAGGAGGCCATCAAGAAGGCCATCGCGGCGGGCAAGCACATCTACACCGAGAAGCCGACCGCCACCGGCCTCGACGGCGCCCTCGAACTGGCCCGGCTCGCCCAGGCCGCGGGCATCAAGCACGGCGTCGTCCAGGACAAGATCTTCCTGCCGGGGCTGCTGAAGCTGAAGCGTCTCATCGACGGCGGCTTCTTCGGGAAGATCCTCTCCATCCGCGGCGAGTTCGGCTACTGGGTCTTCGAGGGCGACTGGCAGAGCGCCCAGCGCCCCTCGTGGAACTACCGCGCCGAGGACGGCGGCGGCATCGTCGTCGACATGTTCCCGCACTGGGAGTACGTCCTGCACGAGCTGTTCGGCCCCGTCCGCACCGTCCAGGCCCAGGCCACCACCCACATCCCGAACCGCTGGGACGAGCAGGGCAAGCCGTACGACGCCACCGCCGACGACGCGGCCTACGGCATCTTCCAGCTCGAAGGCGGCGCCATCGCCCAGATCAACTCCTCCTGGGCGGTCCGCGTCAACCGCGACGAGCTGGTCGAGTTCCAGGTCGACGGCACCGAGGGCTCCGCCGTCGCGGGCCTGCGCAACTGCCGCGTCCAGCACCGCTCGGCCACCCCCAAGCCGGTCTGGAACCCGGACCTCCCGGCCACCGAGTCCTTCCGCGACCAGTGGCAGGAGATCCCGGACAACGACGCGTTCGACAACGGTTTCAAGGCGCAGTGGGAGCTGTTCCTGCGCCACGTCGCCCTCGACGAGCCCTGGCGCTGGGACCTGCTGGCCGGCGCCCGCGGCGTCCAGCTCGCCGAGCTGGGCCTCGCCTCCTCGGCGGAGGGCCGCCGGCTCGACGTCCCGGAGCTGAGCCTGTGACCCTCCACCTCCCCGGGCCGGGCGGCGCGACCCGCCCCTACGAGCCCCGCACCGAGCCGCTCTCCCTGACGACCGGGGCCCCTTTGACGTCCCGCGTCGTGTTCTCGGCCGCCCATGTGGTGGCCGACCCGTACGCCGACGTCAGCCCCGACAGCCCCGCCGCCGTCGACTGGGACGCCACCCTCGCCTTCCGCCGCCACCTGTGGTCCCACGGGCTCGGCGTCGCCGAGGCCATGGACACCGCGCAGCGCGGTATGGGCCTCGACTGGGCGGGCGCCGCCGAGCTGATCCGGCGCTCGGCGGCCGAGGCGAAGGCGGTCGGCGGGCGCATCGCGTGCGGCGTCGGCACCGACCAGCTGGCCCCCGGCGACCGCACGGCGGCCGAGGTGCGGACCGCGTACGAGGAACAGCTCGCCGTGTGCGAGGAGTCCGGCGCCCAGGCGATCCTCATGGCCTCCCGCGCCCTGTGCGCCGCCGCCAAGAGCCCGGACGACTACCTCGACGTCTACGGCCACCTGCTGCGCCAGGCCACCGAACCCGTCATCCTGCACTGGCTGGGCCCCATGTTCGACCCGGCCCTCGAGGGCTACTGGGGCAGCGGCGACCTGGACGCCGCCACCCGCACCTTCCTCGACGTGATCGCCGCCCACCCCGACAAGGTCGACGGCATCAAGGTCTCCCTGCTCGACGCCCAGCGCGAGATCGACCTGCGCCGCAAGCTCCCGGACGGGGTGCGCTGCTACACAGGCGACGACTTCAACTACCCCGAGCTGATCGCGGGCGACGACCGCGGCTTCAGCCACGCCCTGCTGGGCATCTTCGACCCGTTGGGCCCGCTCGCCGCCGAGGCCGTACGCCGCCTGGACACCGGCGACACCGAGGGCTTCCGCGCCCTGCTCGACCCCACCGTGGAACTCTCCCGCCACCTCTTCCAGACCCCGACCCGCTACTACAAGACCGGCGTGGTCTTCCTGGCCTGGCTGGCGGGCCACCAGTCGCACTTCACGATGGTGGGCGGCCTCCAGTCGGCCCGTTCGCTGCCGCACTTGGCGCGGGCGTACGAACTGGCCGACGGGCTGGGCCTGTTCCCGGACCCGGCGCTGGCGGAGTCCCGTATGAAGCACCTGCTGTCCGTCCATGGAGTGGCCCAGTGAATGCCGTACCGCGTCTCAGCCTCAACCAGGAGACCATTAAGCAGTGGTCGCTGCCGGAGCTGGCGGAGGGCTGCGTCAAGGCGGGCGTCACGGGCGTCGGCCTGTGGCGCGAGCCGGTCCAGAAGTACGGCGTGGAGGCCGCCGCCCGGCTCATCCGCGACGCGGGGCTGACCGTCACGTCGCTGTGCCGCGGCGGCTTCTTCACCGCGCTCGACCCCGGCGAACGCGCCGCCGCCCTCGCCGACAACCGCACCGCCATCGACGAGGCCGCCACCCTCGGCACCGACACCCTGGTCCTGGTCTCCGGCGGCCTCCCGTCCGGCAGCCGCGACCTGTTCGCCGCCCGTGAGCGCATCGCCGACGCGCTGGGCGAGCTGGGCCCGTACGCCGCCGAGCGCGGCGTCCGCCTGGCCATCGAACCCCTGCACCCGATGTACGCCTCCGACCGCTGCGTCGTCTCGACCCTCGCCCAGGCCCTCGACCTGGCGGAACGCTTCCCGGCCGACCAGGTCGGCGTCGTCGTGGACACCTACCACCTGTGGTGGGACGACACCGTGGCCGCCCAGATCGCCCGCGCGGGCGCCGGGGGCCGCATCGCCTCCTTCCAACTCGCCGACTGGATCACGCCGCTGCCGGAGGGCGTGCTGCTGGGCCGGGGCCAACTCGGTGACGGCGCGGTCGACTTCCGCTGGTTCCGCGAACAGGTCGACGCGACCGGCTTCGACGGCCCCATCGAGGTCGAGATCTTCAACCCGGCCCTCTGGGCCCGCGACGGCGCCGAGGTCCTGGCCGAGGTGGCCGACCGCTACCGCGAGCTGGTGCTGTAGTCGCGCCGGGTAGGGTGCGGCCATGAGTTCGGGGGATCGCAACATCATCCAGCCACGGCTGCGGGTGCGTGACGTCCTGCTGCGCGGGGCGCTGTACGGACTGGCGTCGATCGTCGTCCTGCTGATCGCCATGTGGTGCGTCGGCGACCACAGCGACCGGGAGGAATTCATCGCGGTCGTCGGCGGCTTCGCGCTCGTCTTCGGCGGGGTGTTCGTCGTGTTCGGCGCGTTCTTCTGGGCGTGCTGCGGCGGCGACATCCGTCGGTGGCGCGACTTTCGCTCGATCACCAGCCAGTGGGAGGGCGTCACGATCATGGCCCCGGCCATGGTCCGCTGCGGCGTCATGGCCCTGGTCCTGGCGCCCGCCGCGTTCTGGCTGTACGGCCTGGTCGACGAGGCGGCGTACGGGAGCTGGCTCTACGGCGCCTGACGCCCGCCGTCCGCCGTCGCCTCGTCCTCCGGCGGCACCGCGTATCCGGGCACCGAAGGCCACCGCACCGTCAGCACCACCGACTCCTCCTCCGCGTACCAGGAGTGGTCGACACCGCGCCCCCACACGACGTAATCACCCTGCTGTTCCAGCAGGACGCTGCGGCCGGGCAGCTCCACGCGGAAGCGCCCGCTGATGAGCACCAGCAGCGCCGTCCGCTCCTCGCCCCGCACCCACCGCGCCCGCTCGTCCCCGGGCGGGTGGACACCCCACTTGATCTCCACGTCTTCGCTGTGGCGGGGGTCGTCGGCATCCTTGAAGTGCCCGAGGATCCAGCCCCGGTCCAGTGCCGCGTCCTTGCCCGCGTTGCCCACGTACACGCTGTCGTTCATGCTCTCGCTCACGTCTCCGGAAGCTAGCAGCCGGCCCGCGCAACCTTCCTCCGGGCATATCGGTCGAACGAGCGTCGGCGAGCCGCGGAGGCGTCATGGACAGGCGGAGAGCGCGTGGGGTGGGCGTGGTGGTCCTCGCCGCCGTTTTATCGGTGGCGGGTTGCGGGGGAGAGGCCGACAACCCGATCGTGATCGAGGGCGAGCCGCCGGCCACCCCGTACAGCGGCCCGCTGAGGGTCCCGTTCAAGGACGCCGACACCGACGACAGCGAGAGCCCGAAGGCCCTGATGGCCGAGTCGGGCGCCGCCGGGAGGGCCCTGGAATGCGACGGGGACATCTACTCCGGCGGCCGCGGCGACCGATGGAGCGAGGGCGACGGCGGTTCGAGCCCGGAGGGCGGCCTCAAGGCGTACTTCGACATCGAACAGCCCGACGTCCCGCAGGAGGGTTACCGCGTCGAGCGCACAGCAAGGGACCGGGTGCTCTACTCGCTCGATGTGCGCGGCAGGACCAAGGTCGCCGTGATCGTCGCCAAGGACCAGCCGCACCGCCCCGGCTGGGGCCCGGAGGCCAGCGCCTCCTGCGACCCGGCGGAGCTGCCGCGGAGCTTCACCGACCGGCAGGAGTACGAGATCTGGACGGATGAGAACGGAGACCGCGTACCCGTCTCCCTCCTCAGCAGCTCCGAGGGCGCGGCCCACTGCGACTGGCAGAAGGCGCACTTCCTCGGCATGGGCCGGGGCTCGTCCCACGAGCTGTACGCACGCGACCCCGACGGCGTCCTGCCGCCCGGCATGCTCACCTCCCGCTACGACGGGGACGCAACCCTGCCGCCCGACGCGAGGGACACCGGCTACCGCCTGGACGACTGGCGGCTGTGGCTGGCGGCCGACGGGTCGAAGACGTACGTCCGGACGCCACGGGGCGTCGAGGCGTGGCCGAGGGTCAGGCGGGGCATGGGCTGCGACTGATCCCGGCCGCTCAACTCCGTTGTGGGGACCGCGGAGTGTGGCTAGGGTTTTCGCGGCGCGAGAGACGCGTGCTCATCGGTGACGAGGGAGCTTGATGAATATGGGTGCCGGCGGCCCTCATCAGCATGCCCTCGTCCGGCCCGCGCACGGCCGGGTCCTCCGAACGACCAGGAGCGCCACGTGTCCTCTCCCATCCCACCGATTCATCCCGACCTGACCACCGAACGCCTCGTCCTGCGGTCATGGACCCCCACCGACGTCACCGCCGTGCTGGACGGCCCCCGGGCGTCGCACTGGGCCGACGACTTCCCCGCCGAGGGCGACCGGGTCATCGCCGGGCTCTTCGCCGAACACCCCGGCTGGCTGGGCCCGTACGGCCACCGGCTGATCATCGAGCGGGCCCCCCATCTGGTGATCGGCTCGATCGGCCTGTTCTGGCCGCCGAATGACGGCGCCCTCGAAATCGGCTACGGCATCGTGCCCTCCCGCCGGGGCCACGGCTACGCCCCCGAGGCCACCCGCGCCCTCACCGCCTTCGCGCTCGGCGCGCCGGGGGTCCACGCGGTGCACGCCACCGTGGAGCTGTCGAACCCGCCCTCCATCAGGGTGCTGGAGAAGTCCGGCTTCCGGCGCCACAGCACGCCACCCGGCCAGAACACGGCTCGCTACCAGGCGCACTGACGGCCCTCTCAGCGTGGCCGGGAGGGGGACGGGCGCGACCGGGGCTCGCCCGGTGACGGGACGGGCTCCGGGGTGTGGGGGGTGACGGACGGGGCGCGCGCGGGCGGTGCCGGGTGGTGGGGGCGCTCGGGGGAGTCGGAGCCGGACGGCAGGAGGAAGGCGAGGGCGGCCGCGGCCGCCGCCGCGGTCACCGCCACGGCCGATACGACGCGGCGTATCCGCCGGGTCCCCCAGGCCCGGCCCGTGGGGGGACGGGCCGGGGACAGATCATGGGCGCTGATGAGCCGCGCACGGGCGTCGAACGCGGCGCGCAGCCGTTCCTCGATCGGCGGGTGAGCACTCATCGGTCCACCTCCAGCAGCTTCTCCAGGGTCGCGAGCGCACGGCTCGCGGTCGACTTCACCGTGCCACGGGACACGCCGAGGGTCGCGGCTATCTGCGCCTCGGTCAGATCGGACCAGTAGCGCAGCACCAGCACCTCACGCTGGCGCGCGGTGAGTTGTGCGAGCGCGTCGAGGACCTGCCGGTGTTCCTCGGCGAGCAGCAGCGGCTCGTCCACCGGCGCCCCCGGCCCCTGGTACGGCGGGGTGTACGACCGGGCCGTACGCCGTCGGCGCAGCACCGAGCGGGCGGCGTTGACCACCGCGGTGTGCAGATAGGCGTGCGCGTCCTGGAGGTCGTCCAGCCGTGCGCCATGTCTGCGGCAGACGGCGGCGAACGCGTCCTGGACGACGTCCTCGGCGGTGTGCAGGTCGTCCACCAGGAAGATCGCCAGCCGGATCATGTCGAGCCGCCGGGCCCGGTAGAGGTCGGCCAGCGTGGGGGACGGCGCCTCGTCGTCCTGACCGTCCACCGGCCTCAGCAGCCGGAGGCGCACCCCCGGCGCCGGGGCGGTCGTTCGGGCGCGGCGCAGCAGCCGGGCCCACCAGGGCGGGACAAGAGTGAGCTGCATCGTTCTCGTTCACCTCGTCGGTATGGCAGGGCCGACTCCGGATCCGGCCCTGCCTCTCTGTGACTGACGGGCTGACGGTCAGTGGTCGGCAGGGACCGGCTTTGGCTGGGTCGACGCTGGGACGGAGGGCACGGGCTTGGGCTCGGCCGGGTCCGAGGGGACGGACGGGACGGGCTTGGGCTGGGTGGAGGCCGGGACGGAGGGGACGGGCTTGGGTTGGGTGGAGGCCGGGACGGAGGGCACCGGCTTGGGCTTGTTCGCCTCCGGAACGGACGGCACGGGCTTGGGCTCGGCCGGGTCCGGGGCGGGGGACGTACTCGGTTCGGCCGGTCGTGAGTGGTCGGCGGTGGTCGCCTGGGCGGCGGCCATGCCACCGCCCACGATCAGGGCGATACCGGCGGCCGACCCCAGGACCCAGGTGCGCACGGGGCGGTTCAGCTTCTTGGCGCGGATGTGCCGCATAGGTCAACGACTCCAGGAAGGTCGGAAAACGCTGATGGGTCAGGCGACGCCGGGAATCGGAAGACCCGTCCCGGAATCCGCCTTCACCCCACCAGACGTGCGGCCCCACCCGAGGTTGTCGCGGCACCCGGAACTTCTTGGATCAACCCCGGGGGCGCGGCCCGCGTCCGTCACTCCGCAGGGGCAACTCGACGCCCCGCGGTGAGCCGGAGGTTCATGGATGAGACAGAGAGCGGCACGCAGCGGCTTATGCGCCCTGGCGGTGAGCCTGGCCGTGGGCGCGGCAACCCTCACGCCCGCGCACGCGGCCACGCCCGCGCACGCGGCCACGGCCGCCGCGAAGGACGGCCACGAGGCGACGCGGGACGCGCTGCGGCGGTGGGTGGCGGAGGGCGGGATGCCCGGGGTGGCGGCCATGGTGCGGGACGGCGGGGAGACCTGGTTCGGGTCGGCGGGGTACGCGGACACCGACACCGGCAGGAAACGAACGCCCGAGGACCACTTCCGGGCGGCGAGCATCACCAAGCCGTTCATCGCGACCGTTCTCCTCCAACTGGAGGCGGAGGGGCGGCTGAACCTGGACGACTCGGTCGAGAAGTGGCTGCCCGGGGTGGTGCGGGGCAACGGCAACGACGGCAACAAGATCACCCTGCGGCGCCTGCTCAACCACACCAGCGGCCTCTACAACTACACCGAAGACCCGGACTTCCAGGTCAACGTCTCCGGCAGCGGCTTCCCCGAGCACCGCTACGACACCTACGCGCCCGAGGACCTGGTGGCCGTCGCGATGAAGCACCCGCCGCACTCCGCACCGGGCGGGGAGCCGTGGTACTCGAACACCAACTACGTCCTCGCGGGCATGGTCATCGAGAAGGTGACGGGACGCTCCTACGCCCAGGAGGCCAAGCGGCGGATCATCAAGCCGCTGAAGCTGCGCGAGACGTTCTTCCCCGGCACCGGGCCGAAGATGCCGAAGCCGCACCCCGTCGCGTACTCCTGGCTCCACGACGATTCCCCCGACGCCCCGGTCCACGACGCCACCGAGCAGAACATGAGCTGGCTGGGCGCGGCGGGCGAGCTGATCTCCACCGCCGGTGACCTCAACCGCTTCGACCGTGCCCTGAAGCGCGGCCGGTTGCTGCCCCGCGCCCAGCTGGACGAGATGCTGAACGCGGTGCCCTCGGACGGGGGCATCGGGTACGGGCTCGGGGTCGAGGCGGCCACCCTGTCCTGCGGTGTGAAGGTGGTGGGCAAGACCGGCCGTACCAATGGCTCGCTGTCGGCGATGGTGGGCACGGAGGACGGCACGCACCAGCTTGTGTTCAACGCCAACGGCGACCGGCTCCCGGACTCGTCCCGCTACTTCGACGTGATCGAGGCGGAGTTCTGCGGCCGCGCGGTCACAGATCGATAACTTCGGAAAATCGTGCAACCCTTCCGCACCCTGGCAGGTCGTACCTGGCATCGGGCTTCCTGGGAGGGGATCCGGGGGGATTCAGAGGGAGCCCTGTGGAGGGGGATACGAGGGGTCCGGTCGACGGACCGGGCCCCTCGAAACGCGTGCGCCCTAGCGCAGATCGCGGCTCACCGGCCGGTCGTGCCTCAGCTCGCCGAAGAGCTTCTTCGCCCGGGCCGTGTTCCACCGTACGGCGCTGCCCTTCGAGGTACGGAAGTCCCGGCTGGAGACGGGGACGTTGATCCGCTGCCCGTCACCGGCCGTCACGCCCTTCATCGCCTGGAACAGCGACAGGAGATCGGGCATCTCCATGCCCTTGTCGACAATGAGCGTATCCAGCCCCGCGCGCATCGTCGGGTACATCGTGAACGGGTCGAGGGCGACGCCCGGTGTGGCGGCCTTGTGGGCGAGTGCGGCGAGGAATTTCTGTTGATTCTTGGACCGTCCGAGGTCGCCCTCGGCCTCTTGGTGGCGCTGCCGGACGAATGCGAGTGCCTTGGCGCCGTCGAGGTTGTGACAGCCCTTGGTCAGATTCAGGCCCGATTTCTCGTCCCGTACATTCTTGTTCACACACATGTCCACGCCGCCGACCGCGTTTACCAGGCCCACGAATCCCGCGAATCCTATTTCCGCGTAGTGGTTGATGCGCAGACCCGTGTTGTGCTCGATGGTGCGGATGAGCAAATCGGGGCCGCCGAGCGAGTACGCCGCGTTCAGCTTGTTCCGGTCCGCGCGGTAGTGCTTGCCGGTCTCGGGGCGGATGAACGAGGGAATCGTCACCCATGAGTCACGCGGGAGGCTCATCAACGTGCTGCCGTGGGCACCGGTGTGGAGCACCATCATCGAGTCGGTGCGGCCGCCGTCGGCGGAGCCGGTGTGCAGCTGCTTCTTGGCCGCCCCGGACAGCCCCGTGCGGCTGTCGGAGCCCACGATCAGGTAGTTGGTGCCCTTGCCGAGCGGCGGGCGGTCAGCGGCCTTGCCGAGGTCGACCTTGCGGTCGAGCGTGCTGTCGGCCCAGACGTAGGTACCGGCGGACGCCACGAGCGGTATGGAGATCAGGAGGGCCACCGCCCGCGCGATCCGGCGGCGCCGACTGGCCGGTTGCCGGGGCGGTCTCCGTCTGAGGGTCGGGCCGCCGCCGGAGCCCGCCCCGCCCGAGCCCGAGCCCATCGCCCCGCCCCCGCGCTGGGACGGGATCCCCGGCCGCCCCACGGCGGCCGGGGAGGAGAGGGAGATCACAGTGGCCGCCGAGGGCGAGGAGGCCGGCGGGCTCGCCGGTGCCGCGTAGGTCAGCGGGTCCGCCGGGGGTGTGGAGGCGGGCGGGTCCGCCGGGGGCACGTACGGGCTCGGCGGCGGCATCAGGTGCGCCTGGTGCGCCTGGTGTGCCTGATGCACGTACTCGCCGTAGCCCCAGACCTCGCCCGTGAGGACGTGCGGCGTGTCCATCCCGCCGCCGTACTGGTTCCTGTCGGTCCGCCCGTCCGCCCACTCGTTCATGGCGCGCCAGTCTGCATGTTCACCAGTCCTACATCAAATAGACGACAGTTCTTCATGATCGTGCGACCGGAGTTGCTGGGCGGCGGTGCCCGAGCGGTGCATGCGGTGCCACGTCAGCCGGGCGCCGAGCAGCGCGGCGACCACGGACTGGATGACCACCAGGTACATCAGCTGCCGGTAGACGAAGAGCTGGAACGGCATCGCCCACAGCGACCGCATCCGCTCCCCGTCCAGCCGCAGCGCGTATCCGGCGCACACGAGCTGGACCGCGAGGAACGCGCACCAGATCCCGGCCGACTGCACGGGGCTGAGGAAGAGCGCACCGTACAGGGCGAACAGATCGACGACCGGCGCGATCAACGGCAGCAGCACCTGGAAGACGACCAGGTACGACAGCCCCCGGCGCCCGAAGCGCCCGGCCGGGCCCAGCTCGACGGCGGCCCTCCGGTGCTTCCACATGGACTGGAGCGTGCCGAAGCACCAGCGGTAGCGCTGCCGCCACAGCTGGCGCAGCGAGGTGGGCACCTCGGTCCAGGCGACGGCCGTCTCCTCGTACACCACCCGCCAGCCGGCCCGCCACAGGGCCATGGTGAGGTCGGTGTCCTCGGCGAGGGTGTCCTCGCTCACCCCGCCGACGCCCATCAGCGCGTCCCGCCGGAAGGCGCCGATGGCGCCGGGGACGGTGGGCATGCACTCCAGCACCTCGAACATCCGGCGGTCGAGGTTGAAGCCGAAGACGTACTCCAGGTGCTGCCACCGGCCCAGCAGGCTGCGCCGGTTGCCGACCTTGGTGTTCCCGCTCACCGCGCCGATGGCGGGGTGGGCGAGCGGCTGGATGAGCTGGTGGATGGCATCGGCCTCGAAGACGGTGTCGGCGTCGACCATGACCACGATGTCGTGCGCCGCGTGCGCGAGACCGGTGTTGAGGGCGGCCGCCTTGCCGGAGTTGACCTGCCGGATCACCGAGATCCGGGGGTCGTTGATCCAGGTGGCGAGGTCCGCCGTCCGGTCCGTCGACCCGTCGTCGACCACGATGATCTGGAGATGCGGATGGGTGGAGGCCAGCAGGGAACGGACGGTGGCCTCGATGCCCGCCTCCTCGTTGTACGCGGGGACGATCACCGTCACCGGGTCGTTGACCTCGCGCAGCCAGGGGGAGCCGGGGCGGAAGCGGGTCAGCCGCCGGACATGGGCGCGGGCGAAGAAGGCGAGCGTGACCAGCCGGAGCAGGCCAAGCGCACCCGCGATCGCGAGCACCCAGGCCATGGCGCTGGTGAACGCCCGCCCGATGGCACCAACCCACAGCAGCGCCTTGCCCTCCACGCGCTCCCACAGGGACGCCGGGGTGTCGCCCTCGCCCGAGGATGCCCCGGCCCCGGCGGTCACGGTGGTGAACCGGTCGACCCGCCGGTCGCCGAGCAGCTTCTTCGCCTCCTGGTACGCCGTCTCGTTCTGGCTGAACTGCCGGACCACGCCCTGCGACGGCTTGCGGTACCACTGGTCGGCGGTGACCAGGGTGTATCCGTCCGCGGCGACGCGCTGCGCCGCCTTCCACTCGGCGCCGCACAGGGTGTCCATCGCGGTCGTCTGGGGCATCCGGAGCAGCTTGGTGCGGACGCCCGAGGAGCCCGCCAGCGCCGACTGCGTGAGCGACAGCTCGAGACCGGTGCGCGCAGACGACGAGGTGCCCAGGTCGGCGCCGGTGTAGGTGTTCGACCCGATCTCATGGCCCGCGGCGCGGATCTGCCGCACCAGGTCCGGGTGCTCGGCCGCCTTGGCGCCGTAGAGGAAGAAGGTGGCGTGCGCGTGGTGCTTGCGCAGCAGGTCGAGCAGGCGCGGCGTCCATACGGGGTCGGGGCCGCCGTCGAACGTGAGCGCCACGGTGCGTGCGGGCATCGAGGCCGACGACACCTTGCCGTCCTTGATGCGCAGGACCGGGCCGCCCTTGTCCACGGCCCGGGGCACGGGGGTGGTGCAGGGGCGCCGCGTCTTCGCGGCGTCGATCTCGTTGTCGGTCCACCCCTGGAACATCAGCATGGCGAACATCACAGGGAGGACGATGATCAGGAAGAGCCAGTGGCCGCGCGGATCACGGGACGCGGCATGCCGACGTCTGGGCTTGCGGCTCATCCGCCGACGCCCGGAGCCACCCGGCGGAGCACGCGGACGACCCGTCTTCGGCCCGGCGCGGGGCCGGGCGCGGTGATCGCCACCAGGGTGCGGCGAGATGTGGCTATGAGACGGATTTTCTGTCGCTTGCGGTTCCGGCTGGCCTTACACATGTGGAGGGAGTGTAGCGATCAGTCATTTCGGCGCGACCCCGAGATTTCTTACCGACCAGTTCGTCCGCGTGACATAGAACTCACTCATGGCGGAAGGGCGGAGGTGCCTCCGAGGGCGGTTGACAGGCCGCCGTATTCGATGATCGAATCGCCAGCCCCGTCAACCGCGAGCCGGATTACGGGAATTCGCGTTGTCGTTGAATGCATTTCGTCGACGCCGCACCGGTTGAATTCAGAACGGCACACCGCAGCGCAGCAGTACGTTCGCGTACGGCCGCGCCTCGCCGGTCCGCACGACCAGCTTCGCCGTGGCCGTACGGGCCTTCAGCTCCTCGTGCGACACGAGGTCCAGCGCGGGGTACGGGAAGTAGGTGTCGAGCAGGGCCATCGCCGCCGGGTTGTACTCGCTCACCTCCTGCGCCGCGACGGCCCCCTCGGTCACCAACTCGTCCAGCAGTCCGGTCAGCACCTGCTCGAAGGACGGCACCCCCGCCCTGAAGGCGAGGTCGACGACGAGGGGCCCGGAGGACGGTATCGGCAGGCCCGCGTCGCACACCATCACCGTGTCGGTGTGGCCCAGCAGCGCCAGGCCCGCGCTCAGGTGACGGTTGAGGATCCCCCCACGCTTCACAGGGCCGCCACCTCGTCGGCGGTCGGGAAGGACACCTGCGCCCCGGCCCGGGTCACGGCGGCCGCGCCGACGCGTACGGCGTACCGGACGGCGGTCTCCAGGTCGTCGCCGACGCCCAGGCGCCAGGCGAGCGCACCGGTGAAGGCGTCACCGGCGCCCGTGGTGTCCACGGCCTCGACCGGCAGGCTGGGGATCCGCACCGTACGGTCGTGGTCGGCGACGAGCGCGCCCGCGCCGCCCAGGGTGACCACCACCGAGCGCGGGCCGCGCGCCAGCAGCGCCGCCGCCCACGCCTCGGGGTCGGTGGCGTTCCCGTCCGGATCGTCGCCCAGCAGATACCGCGCCTCGTGCTCGTTGACGACGAGGGGATCGCACGCGGCCAGCACATCGGCGGGCAGGGGTGCGGGCGGTGAGGGGTTGAGCACCACGCGCGGCCCGGACCGGTCGCCGAAGCCCGCGTCCGCCGCGCGCACCACCGCGGCGACCGTCTCCAGCGGGATCTCCAGCTGGAGCGAGACGACGCGGGCGGCGGCCAGCAGGCTCCCGGCGTCGCGCACGTCCGAGGGAGTGAGCCGGGAGTTGGCGCCGGGGGAGACCACGATGCTGTTGTCGCCCGAGGGATCCACCGTGATCAGCGCGACCCCGGTGGGCGCGCCGCCGACCAGGACGCCGACGGTGTCGACCCCGGCGGCCCGCTGCGAGTCCAGCAGCAGCCGGCCGTGGTCGTCGTCGCCGACCCGGGCCAGCAGGGCCGTACGGGCTCCGAGGCGACCGGCGGCGACGGCCTGGTTGGCGCCCTTGCCGCCCGGGTGGACGGCCAGGTCGGAGCCGAGGACGGTCTCCCCGGCCCCGGGACGGCGGTCGACGCCGACCACCAGGTCGGCGTTGGCCGACCCCACGACCAGCAGGTCGTAGTCGTGCATGCGGTATGTCCTTTCAGACGGGCGATTTTGTCAGCCGTCAGGTGATAGCTGTCAGTCGTCACGTGTCAGCTGATAGGTGTCAGCCGTCACATGTCAGCTGTCAGGTGTCAGGTGTCAGGTGTCAGCCGTCACGTGTCAGCCGGTATCTGTCAGCTATCACGTGTCAGCCGACACCTGTCAGCCGTTCCGTGTCGGCGGGCGGTCACTTCGCCGCGACGACCTTCACCGGGACCTTGACCGCCCCGGCGATCTTCTGACCCTTCGCGGCCTTGATCGCGTTCCGTACGACCAGCCGACCCAGCTCCTCGGGCTGCTGGGCGACGGTCGCGGTGAGCGTGCCGTTCTTCACCGCCTTGAGGCCGTCCGGTTCGCCGTCGAAGCCGACGACCTTGACCGACTTGCCCGCCTTGGAGCCCAGCGCCTTGATCGCGCCGAGCGCCATCTCGTCGTTCTCGGCGAAGACGCCGTCGACGCCGGAGTGGGCCTGGAGCAGGTTGGTGGTCACGTCCAGGGCCTTGGTGCGGTCGAAGTCCGCGGGCTGCTTGCCGACGACCTCGATGCCCGGGTACGCCTTGAGCCCCTCCGCGAAGCCCTGGCCGCGCTCGCGCGACGCCGACGTACCGGCGACGCCCTGGAGCACCAGGATCTTGCCCTTGCCGCCCAGCCGCTCGGCCAGCGTCTTGGCGGCGAGCTTGCCGCCCGCGATGTTGTCGGAGGCCACCAGGGACTCGACGTCCGCCTTGTTGACCGTGCGGTCGGCGGCGAGCACTGGGATACCGGCCTTGTTGGCGGTCTTCACGGACGGGCTCGCCGCGTCGGAGTCGACCGGGTTGATGATGATCGACTTCATGTTCTGGCTGGTGAAGTTCTGTATCTGATTGGCCTGCTGGGAGGCGTCGTTCTGGGCGTCGGTGACGGTGAGGCTGATCCCCGCGCGCTTGGCCTCGGCCTGCGCGCCCGCCTTGAGCTGGACGAAGAAGGGGTTGTTGAGGGTCGAGACCGACAGCCCCACCTTCGGCTTCGAGCCGCCGTCCGAACCGGAGTGCCACATCGACGAGCCGAAGGCGACCGCCGCGACGACCACGGCGGCCACCGCGAACTTCCCGGCGTTCATGGCCGTCTTGCGGCCGCCGCCGGACGGTCCGCCCGCCGACGCGCCCGGCGCCGCGGGCCGGG
>NZ_RIBZ01000263.1:0-12662 GCF_003721215.1 Streptomyces botrytidirepellens | reverse complement strand
GGTCCCCGTGCCGAGCACGGGGACCGGGGCCCAGCGCCGTGGGGTCCGCCGCGTCAGCGGCCCCGGCCGGTGGTCGGTGCCGGACGCAGCAGGAAGCGCTGCGTCTTGCCACTGGAGGTCTTGGGCAGTGCGTCCACGAAGTGGATCTGCCGCGGGTACGCGTGCTTGGCGAACTTGTCCCGGACGAGCTGCTGTAGCTCGGCGGCGAGCGTCTCGCCCGGCTGGGCCCCGGGGCTCAGGACGACGAAGGCCTCGATGATCTCGCCGTACTCGTCGTCGGGGATGCCCACCGCGGCGGCCTCCGCCACGGCCTGATGCTCCTGGAGCACGCTCTCCACCTCGAACGGGCCGATGCGGTAGCCCGCCATCAGGATGACGTCGTCGCCGCGCCCGGAGAAGAACAGATCGCCCTCCTCGTCCTGCGCCGCGGTGTCGCCGGTGTAGAACCACCGCCCGTCGGGGCTGAACTTCTCGGCCGTACGCTCCGGCGAGCCCAGGTATCCCTTGAACCACATCAGCGGGCTGTCCGCGATGTCGATCGCCACCCGGCCGGGGACACCCGTCGCCGCCTCGGCGGAGTTGGTGTCCTCGCGCAGGATCTTCACGCTCCAGCCGGGCAGCGGGCGTCCCATGGAGCCGGTCTTGAGCTCGGTGCGCAGCTCCGCATGCCAGGCGTGGGCGATGACCATGCCGGTCTCGGTCAGGCCGTAGTGGTCGCGTACGGGGACGCCGAGCGCCTCCTGCGCCCAGTCGACCACGTCCGGGGGCAGCGGTTCACCCGCCGCGGAACAGCAGCGCAGCCGCAGGTCACCCGGGGCGCCACCGGAAGCGCGCAGCTTGCGGTAGACGGTGGGCCCGGCGGCGAAGTTGGTGACGCCGAAGCGGGACAGCACGTCCCAGGTGCCCTCGGCGGAGAACAGGCTGTTCAGCAGCAGGCTGCGGCGGCCGAGGGCGAGCGGCGCGATGATGGCGTAGTACAGGCCGTACGCCCACCCCGGGTCGGCCGCGTTCCAGAACACGTCGGTGGGCTGGTGGTCCAGGCTGAACTCCTGGTACATCACGAAGCCCGCCACGGCGCTCAGCGGGATCGGCACGGCCTTCGGGGAGCCCGCGGTACCGGAGGTGAACAGCTCCACGATGGGGGCGTCGCCGCCCACCGCCACCGGCTCGGGCTGCGGTGCGTGCGACTCCAGCAGCTCGGAGAAGGCGAGGTCGGTGCCGGTGACCGGGCCGGTCGTGATGATCTGCCAGGGCCGCTCACCGGGGAAACCGGCCTCCGGGTCCAGCTTCGGGCGCTGGTCGGCGTCCGTGACCACCGCCTTGGTGCCGTTGCCGATGGTGCGCAGCGCGATGGCCGGCGGGGCGAACGCGGTGAACAGCGGCACCTGGACGGCCCCGAGCCGCCAGATGGCGAGGGACGCGATGAGCAGTTCGGCGGACTTGCCCATCAGGGTGGCGACCCGGTCACCCGCCCCGACCCCCAGGGCGGCCAGGGCACTTGCCATGCGCGACGAGCGGTCGCGGAGCTCAGCGAACGTCATGTCATGGCTGGTCAGGTCCTTGCTCACCAAGGTGAACGCCACGGCGTCGGACGGATGCCGGTCGCACAGCAGATACGCGGTGCACGCCGCTGGCTCACCGAAGGTCTTGAGCAGGTCAGCCATGCGCTGTTCTGGGCTGGTCAAGAGGGCTCCTTGGGCTGGTTTCCACACGTCGCGCCATACGGGAGGTCGGCGGCAGCCTTCCCGTTGGCCGGTACACGCTATCGCGCTTTTCGATGTGCTCCGCAGCCGTGTGCGGTGGGATTCCGGCTCGTCAACGGCGCGTCAACGCGGTGGCGGACTCCCGGTTTCCGTCGCGGAAGCCACAACGGCACTCTGGCGTCACCTCGACCCCCGGCTTACCGTGGCAGCCGTAGTCCTCCCGTGCGCACGGCGGGTCATGTCTGAGCAAAACTTCCGGACAAGAGGTGAGCCTTGTTCCTCCGCCGAAGACGAGTCCGCCGATTAACGGTCGTCGCCACGCTCCTCGCCGCCCTGGCCGCCGTCGCAGCCGGGCCCGCGGGGGCCACACCCGACCGTACGCCGAGCGCCCGGCCGCCCCTGGTCGACCCGATCGACCCCCAGCGCTGGCGCAACCCCGACGACATGACGTGGGCCGACTACCGCGCGGTCCCCGGCACCCGCTGGGCCGACCCGGACGTCAAGCCCACCCAGCGCACCTTCAAGGGCGCGCTGGTGCTCCTCGACTATCCGGACGAGGAATTCACGGTCAGCCAACCCGCGGGGTCGACCCTGTTCGGCAACCCGCAGCCGTCCGCCTCCGGCATACCGCGCGACCGTCTGCCCCAGTTCTACGAGGACTTCCTCAACAAGCCCGGCGCACTCAACAACGGTCACACCATCAACGAGTACTGGATGGAGGACTCCGGTGGCCGCATCGGCGTCGACCTGACGGCCTTCGGGGTGTACCGCATGCCCGCGAAGTCCTACCAGTACGGCGTGGAGGACTCCATGAACCCCGGCGCCTGTCCGGCCGGGGACACCTGCGACATGGACATCCGGGCCGACGGGAAGGCGGCCTGGACCGCCGACGTGGGCGACGGGGAGACCAAGAAGTTCGACTTCGTCTTCTACCTCACGGCCGGGCAGGACGAGTCGTCCACCTGGCAGGAGTTCGGCCAGATGAAGTTCGCCGACCGGCAGGACGTACCGGCCATGTGGGGCCCGCCCGTGTCCAACGGCAGCAACGCGGCGGCAACCCGCTACGTACCGTGGACGTCGTGGCAGGCCGCGGCCCGTATCTGGCCCAACGCCACGGACGGCTCGTCCCTCCAGACCGAGAGCTCCGGCATGGCCGTGTACGCGCATGAGCTCAGCCACATCCTGGGCATTGGCGACAACTACAACAACCCCTACGGCACTCCCCTCAGCCGCTCCTACACCGGCATCTGGGGCATGCTCTCCCGCGGCTCGTTCAACGGCCCCGGCGGCCCGCACACCCGGTGGCAGATACCCGCCACCGCCGGCGGTTCGATGGGCGCCCAGCATGTGCTGCGCGACAAGCTGAAGCTGGGCAT
Source organism: Streptomyces botrytidirepellens (assembly GCF_003721215.1). Taxonomy (NCBI): domain Bacteria; kingdom Bacillati; phylum Actinomycetota; class Actinomycetes; order Kitasatosporales; family Streptomycetaceae; genus Streptomyces; species Streptomyces botrytidirepellens. Next base: position 9,583 of record NZ_RIBZ01000263.1, on the reverse strand, counting down.
CGTGGACGAGAAGAACGTCCTGCGCCTGGACCGGGACGCGCTGGCGGACTCCGGAATGGCCGTCGCCCGGGTCACGGCGCGTTCCGCGCCACCGGGCGAGAAGGGGCTCGCGGGCGTCAACCTCACCCTGGGCAGCGATCTCTCGCCGACCTGCGACCGGAAGACCGACCCCCTGTGCGACGGCGGCGGCTACGACAACTACACCGTCGAGGTCGTGGACCGCATGGGCATGGACTCGTTCACCCCGGACAACGGAGTGCTGATCAGCAAGACCAAGAACAAGGACCAGGCCCCGTTCGCCTGGGTGATCGACGCCCACCCCGAGGACATCGACATGGTGGACTTCCAGCGCCCCGACGGCACCACGCAGAAGATCACCATGGGCGACTACCGGCAGCTCAGCGATGCGCTCTTCCACGCCGGGGCCGACTCCGGCAGCCAGTACGAGTACATCGACAAGGCCAACCGGCTGCACTTCTACGTCCTCGACCTGAAGCGCGACCGGTCCGGTGTGCTCTCGTACACCATCGCCGTCAAGTCCCTGGACGGCTCCGGGCCGCAGCAGCGTGGCGTCGACCTGGACCGTGGCGTGGCGAAGGGCCACCCCTCGAAGGGCCGCGCCCTGTGCACCTTCGACCTCACCAACACCGGCCGCGCCGGGGACTCCGGCGCCCATCTGGACTCCGATGTCTACCGGCTGTCGGCCACGGCCACCGGCCGGGGCTGGTCCGCGTGGCTGCCCAACCAGCTCGCCACCGCAAAGGCAGGCACCTCGGTCGACGTGGGCGTGGCCGTGACCGCGACGGGCGGGGCCGACCGGCACGGCAAGGTCGTGCTCACCGCCCGCTCCGAGAGCGACCCGCGCAAGACGGCCAAGGCCACGTGCGCGCTGCGCACACGGTGAGTACGGCACCATGAGGGCGGCCCGCCGGGAAACCGGCGGGCCGCTCCGTCGGATGCGCTTCCGTCAGTCGGAGGGCAGCGGCACCCGGAGGGTGTCCGGCTCACAGCCGTGTGTCCCCGCGATGATCCGCGCCGCGCCCATGGTGAGCGGCACCAGGCTCTGCTGGTCCACCTTGTCGGGGGTGTCCCTCGGGTCGAAGATGTACATCGGCGTGGTGATCAGTTGCACCAGCGGCACACCCGTGTAGTAGAAGTACGCGCCGTCGGTGGCCGGGTTCGGCGCGAAGGCGGTCGGCGACAGGATCCACGAGCGGCGCAGGTCCTCGGCCGCGATCGAATCGGCCACCAGCCGCTCCAGCGCGGGCGCCTGGGTGGTGAACCACCAGCGCACCTCCGGATCGTCGGTGGGCACGACCTCGCCGTCGACCACGATGGCCTGGCGCGCGGCGTGTTCCAGATGCATTTCGAGCACGACCTGCGGAAAGAGCTCCGGATGCGCCGCGATGAACGCCTGGGTGCCCGCGGCCCCGGCCATGTGGCCCGACGTCAGCAGGAAGAGCATGTTGTGCGGACGCAGCTCCTGCGGCACCGACGCCCAGAACCTGGCCTGCGCCAGGACGAGCGCCACCCCCGACGCGTCCTCCACCGCCGAGGCCCACGGTCCGTCATGGTGTGACCCGATGATCACCCAGTGGTCCGAGGCGCCGGGCAGGGTGCCCACCACGTTGTGGGTGGTCTCCTCGGTGATGGTGGCATCGGAGATGATCCGCCCCTCGCACGCGCCGGAAGCCATCAGCTCACGGACCCGCTCGCCGTCGCTCCCGCTCAGCCAGATCCCGGGGATCGAGCGCAGCTCGGCGTCATAGGGCCAGTAGAAGTCGCTGGTCTCCCAGGGCACACCGGTGAGCAGCCCGACGTACGCGGTCGCCCCGTCCTTGATGGCGATGTCGAAGTCCAGCACATGCGGAAGGTCGAACGGCACGGTCTGGACGAGGTCGGGGAAGACGCCCTCGGGGTCGTAGGCATCGGTGGCCCGGGCCTCCACCTCCGTCTGCGGCAGCTGGGTGAAGCCGATCTCCTGGACGGCGATGCCACCGCCCACCTCCCCGTCCTCCATCCGCACCAGCCGACCCTCGGTGCCCTCGGTGGGGGTGGTGTACGGGAGGGCGAGTCCGGTGAAGCGGGTGACCTCGCCGGGGCGGCCGACGGGCCAGATCTCGAAGGCGGCGGACCGCGGCCGCCAGATCGGCGTGTCCAGCGGTTCCAGCCGGACGTCCTCGAGCCCCGTTTCGCGGAACTGCTCGGCGGCCCACTCCTCGGTCCAGCTGTCGGCGGAATAGCCCGCCCGGCGAATGCCTTGGCTGACGATCAGTTCGATCCAGCCCATCATCTCCTTCGAGGTGGGTGCCCGATCGAGGTACTTCTCCAGCGCCGGCCAGCCGCTCATCGCCATCCTCCTTCGTCCCGACGTCCGGTTCATGCTCGGCGGCCGGTCTAAAGCTGGGCTAATGGGCCGCGGCGGCCGGGTCGTCTGGGGCGCGCCGGCCTGGCCGTCTAAGGCGCGGTGGCCGGGCCGTCGGGGGCGCGGTGGCCGGGCCGTCGCCACGTACCGCGGGCAAGCCACGCGTTAGAGCACCTTTAGGGACGGCACAAATGATGGTCGCCGTATCCGATCCGGACGTGCCAGGTGGCTCAGCCGCAGGTCAGCGCCCGATCAACCCGATGACCGAATCAACCCGATGACCAATGGGAGTTGCGTATGCGTACCCGGAAGGCAGTGCACACGGGCCTCGTCGCCGTGGGTCTCGTGGCGTTCGCCGTCACTCCGGTGAACGCCGAACCGGACGCCCGGGGCAAGCCGTCGCGCGCCACTCCCGCGAACCCGCTGCCCGCACCGCCCCAGATACGCGCACTGGATTTCCTCCTCGGGTCCTACAGGTGCGAGTACACACCCCCGCCGGGCAGTAAGGCGACGGTGATGCACCTGACTACCAAGCGGGCCATGGGCGGGCATTACTACTACACCGACGCGACCATGGAACCCGGCCATGTGGTCGGCCGGTCGACGTTCGGCTGGGACCCCGTGGGCAGAAAGTTCATCGTCCAGTACCACGACAACTGGGGATCCTCCGCGAACTACTCCTCGCCCGGCTGGAAAAACGGCCACCTGGTGTTCAAGGGGCCGCTCAGCCAGGTGGTCACTCCCAGCGCCACCGGAAAGACCGAGGGCGTGAAGATGGACGTGGTGGACGACTATCAGGTGCTCGGTCCAGGACATTTCAAGGACGCCACACGTTTCACCTTCCCCGACGGAAGTACCTTGCGCGGCAGCTACGACTGCCGTCGCCCCTAGCGGTTTTGCCGAGGTCAGCGGGTGGAAGCGGGAGCACCGACACATGGCGAGCAATGAAGAGAAGCTTCTCGACTATCTGAAGCGTGTGACGGCGGACCTCCGCCAGACACAGCGGCGTCTGAAGGATGTCGAGTCGGCCGGGCACGAACCGGTCGCCATCGTGGGAATGTCGTGCCGGTTCCCCGGCGGAGTGCGCTCCCCGGAAGAGCTGTGGGAACTGGTCGCCGCCGAGCGCGACGCCATCACGGAACTGCCCACGGACCGCAACTGGGACCTGGACGGGCTCTTCCACCCCGACCCGGAGCACCCGGGCACCAGCTACTGCCGCGAGGGCGGCTTCCTCGACGACCCCGCGGGATTCGACGCCGCGTTCTTCGGCATCAGTCCGCGCGAGGCCCTGGGCATGGCACCGCAGCAGCGGCTCGCCCTGGAGGCGTCGTGGGAGGCCATCGAGCACGCGGGCATCGATCCGGAATCGCTGCGGTCCAGCCTGACCGGCACCTTCATCGGCTGCGACCACCTCGACTACTGCACGGACGCCTCCCAGGTGCCCGAGGGCTCCGCCGGGTACTTCACCATCGGCAGCTCCGCGAGCGTGGTGTCCGGCCGGGTCGCGTACACCCTGGGCCTGGAGGGGGCCGCGGTCACGGTGGACACCGCGTGCTCCTCGGCGCTGGTCGCCATGCATCTCGCCTGCCAGGCGATCCGGCAGGGCGAATGCGATCTGGCGCTCGCCGGTGGAGTTGCCGTGATGTCCTCGACGGCGCCCTTCATCGGCTTCAGCGATCTGCGGGGACTCGCCCCGGACGGCAGGTCCAAGGCGTTCTCGGCGAGCAGCGACGGCATGACCCTGTCCGAGGGCGTCGGTGTCCTGCTGCTGGAGCGGCTGTCGGATGCCCGGCGCAACGGCCACCGGGTGCTGGCGGTCATCCGGGGTACGGCGGTCAACCAGGACGGCGCCAGCAACGGTCTGACGGCGCCGAACGGACCGTCCCAGCAGCGGGTGATCCGGCAAGCACTCGCCAACGCCCGCCTGACGCCGTCCGAGGTGGACGCGGTCGAGGCCCACGGCACCGGGACGACGCTCGGCGACCCGATCGAGGCCCAGGCGCTGCTGGCCACGTACGGACAGGAGCGCCCGGAGGACCGTCCGCTGTGGCTCGGCTCCATCAAGTCCAACATCGGGCACGCCCAGATGGCGGCAGGCGCCGCCGGTGTGATCAAGATGGTGATGGCGATGCGGCACGGGCTCCTGCCCGCCTCGCTGCACATCGACGAGCCGACCCCGCATGTGGACTGGAGCGCGGGGCAGTTGCGGCTGCTGACCGAGGCGGCGGAGTGGCCGCGGGGTGAGCATCCACGCCGGGCGGGCGTGTCGTCGTTCGGCATCTCCGGTACGAACGCGCATCTGATCCTGGAGCAGGCCCCGGACGCGCCGGAGGCCACCCCACCGGTCGCCGAGGCGGACGGGGTCGGCGGGGTGGTGCCGTGGGTGGTGTCGGCACGGAGCACGGAGGCGCTGCGCGGCCAGGCGGGCGCACTGCTCGACCGGGTGACGGCGGACGACGACGCCTCGCCGGTGGAGGTGGGCTGGTCACTGCTGAAGACCCGCTCGCTCTTCGACCACCGAGCCGTCGTCATCGGTGACGACCGGGAGGAGCTGGCCGCGGGGTTGCAGGCCCTGGCCACCGGTACACCGCACCCGGCCGTGGTATGCCCCGGAGGCGCTGCGAGCGTCTCGGGGCAGACGGTGTTCTTGTTCAGCGGCCAGGGCAGCCAGCGTCCCGGCATGGGCGCGGCACTGTACGACCGGTTCCCCGTCTTCGCCGAAGCCTTCGACGAGGTGTGTGCCCTCTTGGACCCCCACTTGGAGCAGCCGCTCCGGGATGTCGTCTTCAGCCAGGACCCCGAACACGCGCAGCTGCTGGACCACACCACCTACGCCCAAGCCGGACTCTTCGCCCTCCACATCGCCCTCGCCCGACTCCTCGCCTCCACCGGCATCACCCCGGACGCCGTCATCGGCCACTCCATCGGCGAGATCGCCGCCGCGCACATCGCAGGCGTCTTCGACCTCCCCGACGCCTGCCGACTGGTGGCCGCCCGCGCCACCCTCATGGGCGGCCTCCCGCAAGGCGGCGGCATGGCCACCATCGCCGCCACCCCCGACGAACTCGCCCACGACCTCGCCGCGAGCGACGGACAGGTCAGCATCGCCGCCCTCAACACCCCCACCAACACCGTCATCTCAGGACCTATCGCACTCGTTACGCAGATCGCTGCGGCCTGGGCCGAACGCGGCCGCAAGACGCGGCTGCTCACCGTCAGCCACGCCTTCCACTCCCCGCTGATGGGCCCCATCCTCGAACCGTTCACGCAGGCCATCAGCAACCTCACCTACCACCCACCCACCATCCCCCTCATCAGCAACCTCACCGGACAACCCGCCGATGAGGAGATCACCACCCCGGGCTACTGGGCTCAGCACATCCGCCAGCCCGTCCACTTCCACCCCGCCATCGCCCACACCGCGCCCGACACCGGTACGTACCTCGAACTCGGCCCCGACCCCGTCCTGACCACGGCCGTCCAACACACCCTCCACCACACCGACCACCCCACCACCCCTCTCCTCACGGCCACCCTCACCCGCAAGCAACCCGAAGTCCGGGCGTTCGCCACCTTCTTGGCACGGCTCCAGACCGCTGGGGTCGACGTCGACTGGGCTCCTTGGTTCCCCACCAACCCGGCGCCTCGTCGTGTCGCGCTGCCGACGTACGCCTTCCAGCACCAGCGGTTCTGGCTCGCCCCACCCGATGCCCGTACCAGCGGCACCCGCGTGGGGGCGGACCCGGCCGAGGTACAGCTGTGGCACGCCATCGAAGAGCTGGACGTCGACGCCCTCACCAGCACGCTCCAGCTGGAGAAGAACAGCCCCGGCATCGACGCGCTCCTGCCCGCGCTCCCCGTCCTGTCGGCGTGGCGGCGGCAGCACCGTGAGCAGGCGGTCATCGACTCCTGGCGCTACCGGACCACCTGGCAGCAACTGCCCGACGCCACCACGGCGGCCCTGAGCGGCACCTGGCTGGTGGTCGTGCCCGTCGGCCACGAGGACCACTCCGCGGTCCGGACCGTCGTCCAGGCGCTCCAGTCGCATGGTGCCGCCGCGTCCGTCCACGCGCTCCCCGCGGAGGGTCTGCGGCGCGATGCCCTCTCCGAGCAACTGACCCAGTGGTCCCAGGATGAGCCGATCGCCGGTGTGCTCAGCCTGCTCGCCCTCGACACCGCGGCACACACCGAACACTCCGCCGTCCCCACCGGGCTCATCGGCACCGTCACACTGCTCCAGGCCCTCGGCGACACCGGTATCACCGCTCCCCTGTGGTGCCTCACGCAGGGCGCGGTCGCCACCAGCCGTACGGACCCGCTCCCCCACCCGGGTCAGGCCCAGGTCTGGGGGCTGGGCCGGGTCGCCGCCCTCGAACACCCGCAACGGTGGGGTGGGCTCATCGATATGCCCACCACCGTGACCCACCACACCGCCGGTCGACTCGCCGCGCTGCTGGTCCCCGGACAGCCCGAGGACCAGGCCGCGATCCGCACCACCGGCACCTACGCCCGCCGCCTCGGCCACGCCGCTCCCGCATCGTCCGCGAAGCCCGCTCCCTGGCGGCCGACCGGTACGACGCTCATCACCGGCGGTACCGGCGGACTCGGCGCCCACATCGCACGCTGGCTCGCCCGCGAGGGCGCGCCTCATCTCCATCTCATCAGCCGGTCCGGCCCCGACGCGCCCGGGGCCGACCAGCTCAGCGAAGAACTCATCGCTCTGGGTGCCTCGGTCACCATCTCCGCGTGCGACGTCTCGAACCGCGCCGCGCTGCAACACCTCATCGACTACATCCCCGCCGAACACCCCCTGACCACCGTCATCCACACCGCCGGAACCATGGACCTCGGCCCGATCGCCGAGCTGGATCCCGAGCGGTTGCAGTACGTGCTGCACTCCAAGGCGCTGGCCGCCACTCATCTGCACGAGATCACCCGGGACCTGGGGCTCGACGCCTTCGTACTCTTCTCGTCGAACGCCGCGACCTGGGGCAGCGGGCAGCAGGCCGCCTACGCCGCGGCGAACGCGTACCTCGATGCCCTCGCCGAACACCGCCGGGCCCATGGACTCCCCGCCACCAGCATCGCCTGGGGCCCGTGGAGCGAGGCGGGCATGGCCGCCGACGAGAACACGCTCGCTCATCTCAAGCGGCGCGGTCTCTCCCCGCTGGCCACCGATCTGGCCATCAAGTCCCTGCACCACGCCCTGACGCACGACGACACCACGGTCACGGTGGCCGATGTCGACTGGGAGCGGTTCTCCAGCGCCTTCACCGCGCAGCGCCCGAGTCCGTTCCTCACCCCCGTGACGGCGCGTGCCGTGGAGGACACCACCACCCCCACCGCACCTTCCGCCGCGGTGACTCCGCTGCGGCAGCAGCTCGCCACCGCCACGGCGGACCAACAGCAGCAGCTCCTGGTGCGCCACATCCAGTCCCTCGCCGCCACCGTCCTCGGCCATGCGGGGCTCGACGCGGTTCCGCCCACGCAGCCCTTCCAGGAGCTGGGCTTCGACTCGCTCACCGCCGTCGAGCTGCGCAATCAGCTCGTCGCCACCACCGGTCTGGACCTCGCCCCCGCCCTCGTCTTCGACCATCCCACGCCGAGCGCGCTCGCCACGTATGTGCGCGCCGAACTCACTGGTCAGAAGGCCACTGTCGCTACGTATAAGTCCTCCGTAGCCGCTGACGACGAGCCCATCGCGATCATCGGCATGGCCTGCCGCTACCCCGGCGGAGTGCGCTCCCCGGAGGAGCTGTGGAAGCTGGTCGCCGAGGGCCGGGACGCCGTCGCGGCGATGCCCACTGACCGGCACTGGGACCTGGACACGCTCTTCGATCCCGATCCGGAGCGTCTGGGCACCAGCTATGCGCGGGAGGGCGGCTTCCTGTACGACGCGGCCGCGTTCGACGCGGCGTTCTTCGGCATCAGCCCGCGCGAAGCGCTCGCCATGGACCCCCAACAGCGGCTGCTCCTCGAAACCGCGTGGGAGACCTTCGAAAGCGCCGGACTCGACCGCGACACGCTCAGCGGCAGCAACACCGGCGTCTTCGCGGGGGGCACCTATCAGGGCTACGGCGCGGTCGGAAGCTCGTCGGCCCAGGAGGTCGAGGGCTATCTCCTCGCGGGCGGCACCCCGAGCGTGATGTCGGGGCGGGTGGCGTACACCTTCGGTCTGGTGGGGCCGGCGGTCACGGTGGACACGGCGTGCTCGTCGTCGCTGGTGGCCATGCATCTGGCCGCCCAGGCGCTACGGCAGGGCGAATGCACCCTCGCCCTGGCCGGCGGGGTCACCGTGATGGCCACGCCTACCACCTTCATCGAGTTCTCCCGTCAGCGCGGTCTGGCGGCCGACGGGCGCTGCAAGCCCTTCGCCTCGGCAGCCGATGGCACGGGCTGGGGCGAAGGAGCCGGACTTCTGCTGCTGGAGCGGCTGTCGGACGCCCGGCGCAACGGCCACCGGGTACTGGCGCTCGTACGGGGCTCGGCGGTCAACCAGGACGGCACCAGCAACGGCCTGACCGCGCCGAACGGGCCCTCCCAGCAGCGGGTCATCGGCCAGGCACTCGCCAACGCCCGTCTCTCGCCCGCCGAGGTCGATGTGGTGGAGGGACACGGCACGGGTACGACGCTCGGCGACCCGATCGAGGCGCAGGCGTTGCTGGCCACGTACGGGCAGGAGCGTCCGGAGGGCCGTCCGCTGTGGCTCGGCTCGATCAAGTCCAACATCGGCCACACCCAGGCCGCCGCCGGTGTGGCCGGTGTGATCAAGATGGTGATGGCGATGCGGAACGGGCTCCTGCCCGCCTCGCTGCACATCGACGAGCCAACCCCGAATGTGGACTGGACGGCTGGTGAGGTACGGCTGCTCACCGAGCCGGTCCGGTGGCCACAGGCCGAACGGCCGCGCCGGGCGGCTGTGTCGTCCTTCGGCATCAGCGGCACCAACGCCCACGTGATCGTGGAGCAGGCCCCGGACGCGCCGGAGGCTGCCCCACCGGTCGCCCAGGCGGGCGGGGTCCTGCCGTGGGTGGTGTCGGCACGGAGTACGGAGGCGCTGCGCGGCCAGGCGGGCGCACTGCTCGACCGGGTGACGGCGGACGACGACGCTTCGCCGGTCGAGGTGGGCTGGTCCCTGCTGAAGACGCGCTCGCTCTTCGACCACCGAGCCGTCATCGTCGGCGAGAACCGCCAGGAGCTGGCCGCGGGGTTGCAGGC
>NZ_RIBZ01000267.1:0-27131 GCF_003721215.1 Streptomyces botrytidirepellens | reverse complement strand
GCCCGACCGCTTCCACGCAGTCCTCACCCTGGCCAGCACACTCATCTGGCTCACACCATGATCGACAAGACGTCCCCTAGGGCGACCTGCCGAGCCTTCATGCCCTCGCTGCGGGCATCGACCGAGACCGTGACGCTGTGATCGTCGGCCTGACCTTGCTCTGGAGCTCAGGCGTGTCGAGGGCCACGTCAACGGGAACAAGATGCTGAAGCGTCACATGTTCGGCTGGGCCGACTCCCAACTCCTCCGGAAACAATTCTGATTGACATGACGAACCGTGACGACGTCACGGAAACTGAGCCAGAACCACTACTGCTCGATAAAGCCAGGGTGGGCTCCGGTGAGCAACAGGGCCCTGATTGCGGCGCGTTGGACGGGGTGGGCTATGCCCCGGCCGATGCGGTGCGCGACGTACGGGGTGAAGGGGCGGGTGGTGAGGCCGGGGCCAGGCAGCGTGTGGAGCGGGCCGGGCAGGTCGTGGAGGAGACCGGTCCACACGAAGGCGGCCTGCGCACCGCGCAGACCGCGCGGTGCGTGGGCGACATCGACCAGCGATCACCCGCAGAGCGAGCGGCTCCCGGGCTGTTGCCCTTGAAGCCCTGGCCCATGGCGATCTCATCGCCCACTACCGACCAGACGGTCTCGTCGTCCTGGAAGGGCAGCGGGTCAATGCTGCCCGTCTCCTCACGGATGCGATCGACCTCGCCGTCCAGGCACTCGAAGCCGGCTTCCTCCTCGTCCTCGTCGCCGCTGAAGGTCAACTCCTCGAGCAGGCGCTGGAGCCGGAAGGTGACCTGGACGAGGGAGGAGACGTCCGCGTGGAGTTCGACCACGGTCTCCTCGTCGGGGTCGAAGGCGTGTACCTTGCCGGATACTGGGTCGAGGGCGAGGTGCGCGTTGAGCACCCAGCCGATGACGGGCCAGTCACCCGCGCCCTCCGCAACGTCCTCGAAGTCCTCGATGCAGACGACGTCCTGGACGAGGGGCAGCAGGCCGTCGTCCTCGTCGGGCTGACGCAGCAGGAGCGTCCCCGTGGGGTCGCCGACGGTCTGCAGGAGGCGGGCGCCCTCGGTATCCTGTGCCGCTCGAAAAGTCATCGCCGCAGGTGAGCTGGATGCGGTCAGCCCGCTGGGATCATGTCCTCCGTGATCGTGTCCTTGCTGTACAAGGTGACCCGGAAGCTGCTGACTGTTCCATCGGTGCTCCTGTGCCGCTCGAAAAGTCATCGCCGCAGGTGAGCCGGGTGCGAGCAGTCCGCTGGGATCACGTCCTCCGTGATCGTGTCCTTGCTGTACAACGTGACCCGGAAACTGCTGAGCGTTCCATCAGTTCTCCCCCGTCGCGGGACGGCGAAGGACGCGGAACTGCTGGTGCTGCGGCACGAGAACGCGGTCCTGCGTCGCCAGCTGACCGGGCCGGTCCGCTACGAGCCCGCCGACCGGTTCTGGTTCGCCGCCCTGTCCGGACTCATACCCCGACGCCACTGGCGCGAGGTCTTCCCTGTCGCCCCCGGCACTCTGCTGGCCTGGCATCGCAGGTTCATCGCCGCGAAGTGGGATTACACCGCGCGCCGACGCACCGGACGCCCACCCACCCGGACAGAGATCAAGAAGCTCGTCCTACGGCTGGCCAGGGAGAACCCGAGATGGGGACACCGGCGGATCCAAGGGGAGTTGACCCGACTCGGGCATCGCATCGCCGCCTCGACGGTCTGGGAGATCCTCAACGCGGCCGGCATCGGCCCCGCGCCGCGTCGCTCGGGTCCCACCTGGCGCGAGTTCCTGACCGCGCAAGCCGAGGGGATCATCGCGGCAGACTTCTTTCACATCGACACCGCCCTCGGCAGGCGATTGTACGCGCTGGTGTTCCTCGAGCACGGCACCCGGCGGCTGCACATCACCGGGGTCACCGCCCGCCCGACCCGGGACTGGGCGGTGCAGCAGGCGAGGAATCTCACCGCCGACCTGGGCATACGCATAGGGTCCCTGCGCTTCTTGTTACGCGACCGCGATGGCAAGTACGGGGAGGCGTTCGACTCTGTCTTCCAGGCGGAGGAGATGGAGATCCTCAAAAGTGCGCCACAGGCTCCCCGTATGAACGCGCACTGCGAACGCATCATCAACAGCATCCGACGCGAAGCCCTCGACCACGTCCTCATTATGAACGAGACCCACGCCCACCACGTCCTCGCTGCCTACGAGCGGCACTACAACGAACACCGACCCCACCAGGCCCGCCATCAGCTACCACCCTGCGTCCACGAACAACCCGCCGCGGCGCCTGGCCTCAGCACCGGCAAAGTCCTGCGCACCCGGATCCTCGGCGGCCTCATCAACGAGTACAGATATGCAGCATGACATGCAGCGATGACTTTTCGAGCGGCACAGGACCCTGGCGGAGGTCGTCGACCATCTTGGTACCGGCGGGAAGACCGGGATCGTCGATGGCACCGAGATCCGGGTCCGTCGCCCGGCCGTCGGACGCAAGGACCGGGACAAGTTCATCTCCGGCAAGAGCAAGCAGAACGCCGTCAAGGCCATGGTCGTCACCGACGCGGACGGCCGCGTCCTGTTCTGCAGCCCGACCCGACCCGGAAGCTGCGCGGACATCACCCACGCCCGCCAGTCGGGGCTGGTCAAGCTCCTGGCCGACGGGCCCGCGGTCGAAGTCCTCGCGGATGCCGGCTACCAGGGCCTGGGCGCACAGACCGCAGGGCGCGTGGTGACGCCACCGCACCGCAAGTTCAAGAAGAACGCCCCCGCCTGGTATTCGGAGATGCACGAGCGACAGCGCAAGACGCACTCCTCCCGACGCATCCGGGTCGAGCACGGCATCGCCCACCTGAAGAACTGGCGGGCCCTCGCCCGTCACTTCGGCCGCCGCGAGCACACGAGTGACACCGTCCAGGCGGTCGCCGCCTTGCTGTCCCACCAGCAGACCGCAGACCTGATCCCGGCACGGCGGAAGTGAACACCGAGCCCCGCCGAAGCCCTCGACGCCTCACCGCCAACCGTGCACGAGCTCGTTAGTGACACCCAACAACGACCCCACAGAAGAAGAGAAGTAGCCGTGCCGACACGGGATAGGTCGTTAGCGCTCGTAGCGGCTAGGGAAGGGGAAGTAGTTCTCCAGGAAGGTGTGGAGTTCGGCGGTGACGCGGTCCTGTTCAGCCTCGGGCGTGTTGACATCGTTCAGGCAGAAGAAGTCGTAGCTGCGGGAACGGGCGAGTTCGGCGAGGGCGTCGGTGACGTTCGGCCCGGCCACGTCGATGTAGCGCAGCCTGTACTTGGCGGGCACGGCCCGGCCGGTGAGGTAGGCGTAGTGGTGGTGCAGGGAAGTGGTCATGGCGATGTCGGTGATCGACCGGAAGCGTGAGCGACTGGTGCGGGCGATGTCGTCGGCGAAGCGTTCCTCCAGCTCTTCCATGACCGTGCGCCGCTGGGGATGTGGGGTGTGCATGAACTTGTTGATGGTGAACCGTGCGTGGGTGTTCCGCAGCAGTGCGCGGACGTTCTTGCCCGCAGAGTTCGGCGCGGGGTCGTCGCCGTGTGGCGCTCCCAGCCCGAGTTGGAAAGGCGAGAAGGGGAGCTTGGCAATGCCGTTGCCGTGGAAGAAGTGTCCCGCACTCACAGGGCGGCCGAGAAAGACATCGTCATTGAGGTAGAGGTAGTGCTCCGACAGACCGGATATGTGGTGGAGCTGTGTCTCGATGGCGTGGGAGTTGAAGACCGGCAGCACGGCGGGGTCGGAGAAGATGTCTTTGTGATCCACGACCTGGATGCCGGGAGCGTCGGTGTTCAGCCAGGCGGGGGCCTGGCCGTCGGTGACGATGTGGATGTTCCGTATGAACGGGGCGTACATCTCCAGCGAGCGCAGGGAATACTTCAGCTCGTCGTGGCTGGTGTAGCGGGAGACACCGGTCTCGCGGGGATGGATGCTCGACGCCCCGCTGCCCCTGCCTCGGTGTGCCTCACGCCTGGCTCCGAGTTCGAGGTCCGCGCCGTCGACCCAGGTGTATACGACGTCGATGGGGAAGTCGACGGTGTCGATACGGGGCTGGAAGAGATCCGTGTAGGTGGGGTAGGCGCGGCCCTCGATGGTGCGGGAAGCCGGGATGCGCGCCTCCGTCGGCAGGGCGTCGGTGACGGCGTTGGGACGAGGTGCGACCAGGGCGTCTGCGGCGAGCACGGCTGTGGGTGCCTGGCTCCGCAGAGCGGCGATACGTTCGGCGCCCCGCTCGCCGTCGTCGAGCAACTTCTGTCCGTCGCGCCAGAATTCGACGTCGCAGCCGTAGGAGAGGTCCGCGAGTATCTGGTCCGCGGGTCCGACCAGGATCTCGCCGAATCGTATGGCGTCCCGGCGTTTGAGCGAGGTGGGCAGCGCTCCGTCCGCGTACAGGACGGCGTCGGCCGGCATCGGATCGCTGCCCGGTTCCATGGCGTACAGCGCGGTGGAGCCGTAGAGCTCGCGCAGTGTCTCCAGCAGACGCTTGCGGTCGGTGAGGCGCATGCCGATGACGTGGCGGGTGCGGGAGCGGCCGGGGACCAGGAAGTACGGGATGGCGGAGTGTTCGAGGGCATCGCCGATCAGGGCGAGGTTGTGGGCCGATGCCTCGTCGGCACGGAAGTGGTTCACGCGCCGGCCGTAGTACGCCCGCCCCTCGACGGTGACCGCCCGCAGCTCGGCGTCGGACTCGACAAGGGCCCGGCGACGCGCCTCGATGCGCTCCCGGCGTATTCGTCGCTCCGCTTCGGCTTCGGCCGCTCTGCGCTGCTCGGCGCGCTCTTCACGTAATCGCGCGGGCAGCATGCGTTCCCGCAGTGCCTCGATGCGTGACGGCATGTGCAGTCCTCTCTCAGTTGTGGGCCGCGATCCAGGTGAGGATCTTCTGCGGCATGCCGTCGACGTCGAGGAGGGCGCCACCGTGTGCACCGCTGTTCGCCACGTTCTCCACGGTGACCCCGTCCGCCGGCATGTCGTGAGCTGCCTCCTCGGCCTCTTCGAGGTCGAGGGAGTGCTGGACGGGGATGAAGTCTCCCTCGGAGTGGATCAGGTACATGGGGGCGTCGTTGGCACCGGACGCACGGTTCCTGACGACCATGTCCTTCCACGTGTCCCAGCAACTCGCGTGCAGGGACGTATCGGTGTCCGCGGAGTCGGGGAAGCAGCGGGCCAGAATCGTCGCGTTGTCACGAACCTTGCGTTCCTTGGCCGTGCTGTCGTCGTGGTTACCGTCGTTCCAGGCGCGGTAGGGCGACGCGACAGGGGAAAGCGCCACGACTCCGTTGACCCGTTCGGCGCCCGAGCCGTAAGTGGCGAGCGCAGTGGCGATCTGACCGCCCGCGGAAGAACCGAGGACCACAACACGGTCGGGATCGAGGTCGAATTTCGACGCATTCGACTTGATCCAGTCAATGGCCGAAATGGCGTCGTCGCGCTGGGCGGGCCATGCCGCGTCGAAATTCAGCCGATAGTCGACTGAAAAGGCAGCGTATCCCTTATCCGCGAAGAACCGGGACCAGGTGGCCCATCCGGAATCCTCGTACCAGTAGCCGCCGTGCAGGATGACGACGCCGGGTTGCGGGGTGCGTGAGGCGTTCCAGTAGGCGTCGATCTTCTGCCGAGCGTGTGCCCCGTAGGAGTAGCTGGATTCACTGCGCCCGACAGCCACGCTCTCGTGGCTGCCCCACGTCAGAAGGCTCGCGATCAGGACAGCGCAGACCGCAAGGCATGCCCAAAGGCGATTCACAGGTTTCCGTCCTCGTTTCCTGCCAAGCGCAGGCCTGTGGCGCCGAAGCGACCCAACTCGTCCCGTTTCGAGACGCATCCCCGGGTCGTCGGCGCAACGAAAAGACGAACAGCCTGCGAGTGCGAAGGAAAGAAACTATGGAGGATTTGCTGAGGCTTCGTCAACTACTCACCATCACACTGGTCCGACTTGACCGATATCACACGAAAAGAAGGGGATGCAGTATTTTATCTGCTTTGCCAATATTTCTCTTGGCTAAAGAGAACATGGTGTTGACATGTGAGCCACTACTCCCAGTAGGTTTGCCGCCGTTTGGCTCTGCCGCGACTCGGACGTCGCAGCCTCGCGCTGCGCCCAGCCGGCTGGGCTCTCCAGAGAACGCGACGGGTGGCTTGGGTGGGGGCTACGTGCGCCATGGCATGAGGACGTTCGGGCTGGCGGCGGTTGTCGCCGCGGTTTTCGCGGCGATCGGAGGGTTAGGGTCGCCGGTGCAGTCAGTGGCGGTGGCCACCACGTGCACCGGCGGAACCAGCGCAGATTTCAACGGGGACGGCACGACCGACACGGTCATCGCCGACCCCTTGGCCACCGTGAACGGTGCGGAACGCGCCGGGCTGGTCCGTGTCGTGCTGGGTGGCGGCAAGGGCACCTTCGAGATTTCCCAGGCCACCGCAGGCATGAATGCCACTCCTGAACGCGCGGACCAGTTCGGGTTCTCCCGCGCCTCCTACGACGTCGACGGCGACGGCTGTACCGACCTGGTGGTGAGTGCCCCGTATGAGGACGTGCCCAAGGGCGGCAGCGACCTCGTCGACGCGGGCGGCATCTGGGTCATTCATGGGACGCCCAACGGCATCGGCTCCGTAAGCACGATTGACAGCTACACCCAGGCACAGCTCGACGACTCGACGACGACCGAGGAGTACGACCGGTTCGGTTTCGCGCTGAAGGCGGGCGACACGTCAAACGACCAGCCGTATCTGCTCGTGGGTGTGCCAGGCGAGAACGTCACAGTGGGCGGCAAGGAGTACGCGGACGCGGGTTGCGTCCACTACGTCCGGGGCTCCACGAAGACCACAGTGAACCACGACGATCCAGGGGTTCCTGGAGTCGTCGAAGCTCACGACCGCTTCGGCTACTCTCTCGCGGCTACGACTCGGTACTTCGCCGTCGGCGCCCCGGGCGAGGGGATCGGCGACGAGGACTTCGCCGGCGCGGTGACGGTCTTCAACCACACCATCACCGACGGCGTTCCCACCCCTCTGGCCGGACTCGACCAGGGCCCGGCGGGCGAAGGGCTGGCAGGTGTGGCGGAGGCAGGCGACGGCTTCGGCACATCGATCTCCATGACGGGCTACCGCCCCGGCGACCAGACGTACAACTCGGACGCGCTGCTGGCGATCGGCACTCCGGGCGAGGACATCGGTAGCGCACCGGACGCGGGAAGCGCCACCGTGGTCCGGATCAAGCCGGACGGCACCTATACGGAGATTGCCACGATGGACGCGTCGGTCACGGATGTCGAGGGAGATCCGGCCCCCGGAGATTTCCTCGGGCAGCGGGTGACGATCGCCAACACCGACGCAGGCGTGGTCAGCAGTACCGGCACCATCCGGTTGGCCGTGGGTATTCCGGGCCGGGATGTCGGCTCGGCGCAGGACGCGGGAGCGGTACAGATCTTCCGCCCGTTGGACGCCGCCATCGGGGCGAAGGACAGGATCTTGACCCGCGCTTCGAGTGGCAGCGTGCTGCCCGGTACGGCCACGGCTCGAGACTACGCAGGCATCGCGCTGACATCGGGTTCGGCGAATCTGTATCTCGGCGTCCCTTACAGCAAGGCTCCCGACAGCCCTCGTGGGGTCCTCTATGTCGTCCCTTGGACGGATGTCGACGGCGGCACCAGCTCTGGCACCACCACATACAAGCCTGGCGCGGACGGTCTCCCTGACACGGGGACCTCGTTTGGAGTCGTGGGATGACCGGGAGTCGGCAACGGAACATGTGGGGGCGGGCCATCACCGTATTGACGGTGGTGCTGGTGGCCGCCGGGCTCAGCGTGCCGTCTCCTGTCGGCACCTCACCGCAGGCCGCCGCTGCCAGCAGGGCACAGGCAGCCGCGAACGGCACCGCGAACGCCCAGGCAAAGGCGGCCAAGACCGGGGAGAAGGTCGAGGTCCTGGCGCTGCGAGGCGAGCGCAGCACCACCGTCGCCAACCCCGACGGCACTTTCACCACCACTGAGTACGTCCAGCCCGTCCGCACCCGCAAGAGCGGGATGTGGACGGACATCGACACGACGCTCGTCAGGCGGGACAACGCCACCTACGCTCCCAAGGCGGCGCTGGCCTCGATGTCCTTCTCCGGTGGCGGCGGCACGACGCTCGCCGAGATCGAGAGGGACGGCCAATCCTTCTCACTCGACTGGCCCGGCACGTTGCCGAAGCCCCTCATCGACGGACCCACCGCCACGTACCCGGATGTTCTGCCCGGCGTCGACCTGAAGGTCACCGCCAGCGCCGAAGGCTTCTCGCATGTCCTGGTCGTGAAGAACGCCGAGGCTGCGGAGAACCCGGACCTCGCCGGGCTAGAACTCCCTGTGGACACCGGCTCCCTCACGCTGAGGAAGACCAAGGACGGCGGGCTGGAAGCGCGGGACGGCAGCAGTGGCGCCACCATCTTCGAGGCGCCCGCACCGATGATGTGGGATTCCCGTCCCAGCGCTCAAAGTTCCGCGGCCCCTTCAGCGTCCCCGGCCCCGTCGCCGTCCGGCTTGGGACCCGGCGACGCGGTGGCGCCGCCCGACGGAAGTCAGGTCGCCGACGTCACGGTGGAAGTGTCCGAGGACACGATGACCCTGAGACCGGATGCCGGGCTGCTCACAGGCGAGGACACGGTCTACCCCGTGTACATCGACCCCGTCGTGAGAACCTCGAACCGCACTGGCTGGACGATGGTCTCGTCCTACTACGCGTCGACGAAGTTCTGGAAGTTCGACGATGACGAAGGCGTGGGCCGCTGCCCGGCGGACGTCTCGTACCGCTGCACCAGCAACAGTGACGTCAAGCGCCAGTTCTTCGCCCTTCCGACGGGAACGTTCGAGGACAAGGACATCGTTTCGGCCGAGTTCGCGGTCACCATGGTGCACACCTACTCCGAGTCCGGCCGGGAAGTGCAGCTCGGCCGGGTCAACTCGACCGGCGCCAGCGCGATCAGCTCCTCCACGAGCTGGAACAACCAGCCCTCGCTGAAGGACGCCATCACCGCGCAGTCGCCGACCAATCCCGCGGGCTCGTGCACATCCACGAACCAGAATGTCCGCTTCAATGTGAAAGGCACGATACAGAAGGCCGCGGACAGCGGCTGGGACACCACGACCTTCCGGCTCAAGGCAGGCGACGAAGGGAACTACTCGTACTGGAAGCGTTTCTGTGGCAACGCACACCTCGAGGTGACCTACAACCGGCCACCGTTGCAGCCGGACCTCGACGACCTGAAGATGACACCGGGCGGTGCCTGCGAGTACGGCAATGCCGCTGAACACTACGTATCCGAGCCACCCAAACTGATCGCTGCTCTCAAGGACCTGGATCACGGGGACACGGGCAGTAACTCGGAGACCCTGAAGGCACAGTTCCACATCTTCTGGAGGGTCGGCAGCACGACGTACGACCGCTACGCCACGACAGCCCCCAAGAGCACCGTCGACATGTCGAGGAGCGGGCAAACGGGTGTGGCCTCGTTCTCGTACGTCGCGGGGACGGACCTCAGCGGCGACGGGGAGGCAGGGTTCACCGTTCCGCAGAACGTCACCATCGGCTGGGCCGTCCGTGGTTACGACGGCACCTCCTGGGGCCCGTGGAGCCTGGCCGGTGCCGGGACGCGCTGCGAGTTCATCTACGACGCCACAGCCCCCAAAGCGCCCGCAATCAGGTCGGCCCAGTATCCGAACGACGACGCGTGGCACGCCGGCGTCGGCGACTACGGCTCGTTCACCTTCGATTCGGCGTCGGCCGACGCGGTCCAGTACAAGTACCGCTTCAAGGGCAGCACATGGGTGACGGTGAAGCCGAATACCGCCGGCGGCCCGGCCACGGTCCGGTGGATGCCACCGGACGAAGGCCCCATGTACGTGGAGGCCAAAGCGGTGGACAACGCGGGCAACGCGCAGAAAACCCCCACGTCGTACGTCTTCCTCGTCAGTGACGGACGGGCCCCGGCAGCGGGCTGGACACTCGGCGACGCCAAGGGATCGACGTCCGCAGCCGGTATGAGTGGGGCGCCGGAGGCGATTCCAGGCTCCGGTGTGGCCTTCGGTGACGAGGGCCCCCTCGGGCCCACGGACACCGCGGTCAGCCTCGACGGCTCGGACAACGCCTACCTCGACGCCGGGAGGTCGGCTGTCGACACCAGCCGGACCTTTTCGGTGAGCGCCTGGGTGAACCTGCCCGAACGCCCCACCGACGACGTCACCATCGTCAGCCAGGACGGCACCGCCGAACCCGGCTTCGACTTGGGGTACGACGTGGACACCCAGTCCTGGACCTTCCGCACACCCGTCAGCGACCTGGAAACGATGGGCACGTGGAAGGTGTCCGGCGCAACCGCCGTTCCGGGCAGCTGGACCCACCTCATCGGGGTGTACAACAGCGAGCTCGGCACCCTCAGCCTGTTCGTCAATGGCGACCTGGTCGAGAAGGATGTCGAGAAGCGCCGTACCACCTGGAACGCCACGGGCGGTCTCCAGATCGGCCGCAAGCTGTCGTTGGATGGCTACACCGGCCACTTCAAGGGCAGGGTCGCTGATGTCAAGGTCCACGACCGCGTAGTGCCGGAGGCCGAGGGAGCGGAACTCGGCGGTGTCTCCGCAAGCCAGCTCGCGTACTGGCAGGTTGACAGCGCCACCGATGGCCTCACCCCGGAGACTGCTGGTGGCACGGGTCTGGCGCTCGGCGGCGGTGCGTCGGTCTTCCAGCCGGATGACTCCTGCGATCCGGAGGCGGACCCGGACTGCGTTCCCCCCGCCGAACCACTGTGGGGCGACGGTCACCTGGCCCTCAACGGCACCGACGCCTACGCCGCTCGCGCAGCCGGTCTCCTGGCCAAGGAGGACAGCTTCACACTCACCGCCCGCGCCCGCCTCGCCGGCGCCGGAGCGTCCAAGGACCAGACCGTCCTGTCGCTGGCGGGCACGAGCGGTAGCGCCGTCACCGTGAAGTACTCCGCCGCCGCCGACCGCTGGCAACTGGCCGTCACCAACAAGGACGCCGCGACCGCGACCACCACAGCGGCCACAGCAGGTGGCGTGCTGCCGAGCGGCGAAGGCGACGGTGACCACCTCGCAGTCGTCTACTCAGCGGTCTTCGGCGATGTCCTGCTGTACGTCAACGGCACCCGCGCCGCCCAGGCCCGGTGGGACAACGCGTGGGACTTCACCACTGTCTCGCTCCAGGTCGGCCGTAGCCTGACCGCCCGTGCCGCCTCGGCCTACTTCGCCGGCGCAGTCGATGAACTCCGGATATACCGCGGTGCGCTGGACGCGAGCACGGTGCCCACCGTGGCCGTACTGCCCGCCGGTTCGAGCATCGACGAGACCGTCACGTGACGGGCCTGCTGTTCCCCTCCCCTCTGACCACCTCTATGACGGAGTTGCCTTGCGCTCGCCTTTCCGGTCACGGCCGCGAAGACCCTTACGGCACACCGTGCTCGCGGTGGGCCTGACTCTGGCCGTCGGTCTTCTGCCGCAGGACGCCCCCATGACCGAAGCCGATGGCGTGTCCAGACCCGGCACGCAGAACGACCTGGACGCCCCGGTCGAGGGAAAGAACGCCAAAGCGCGCGCATATACCGCCTCGGATGCGGCGGGCAAGGCGGCGGTGAAATCCGCCGCCCCGAGCCACTGGCCGAAGGCCGCGGCGGACGAGGTGACACTGGCCAAGCGGCCGTCCAGGGCCGAGGGCCTCCCCATCACGGTCGCCGCAACCGGCCGGACCAGCCCCGACTCGGTGCGCGTGGCCGTCCTCGGCCACAAGGCAGCCCAAGCCGCGGGAGTCGACGGGCTGCTGCTCACCGTGGCCCGCACCGATGGCGCTGGGAAGGGAGGACCGGTCGAGGTCGGTCTCGACTACGCCGCCTTCGCCCACGCCTACGGCGGAAGCTACGGCTCCCGGCTGCGCCTCGTCCAATATCCCGCATGTGTCCTGACCACTCCGCAGGAGAAGTCCTGCCTCAGTCCCAGACTGCTGAAAAGCGCCAACGACACAGGTGAACAGACCCTGACCACGACGGTCTCCGCGGCCGCCGATACCCCGCAATCGCGTGCCGAAGGCGGCCGGGGTTACGGCGCTCCGGTCACTGTTCTCGCCGCCACCGCCACCGCCTCCGGCGACCAGGGAGACTTCGGCGCCACTTCCCTGCAGCCCTCGTCCCAGTGGAGCGTGTCCAACTCCTCCGGAGCCTTCAACTGGTCCTATCCGCTCACCGCTCCCCCGGTCCCGGGTGGGCTCGCGCCCGAGGTCTCCCTCGGCTACAGCTCCCAGTCCATCGACGGGCAGACCTCGACGACGAACAACCAGGGCTCCTGGGTGGGCCAGGGTTTCTCCTACGAGCCGGGTTACATCGAGCGTCGCTACAAGCCATGCGCGGATGACGGCCACGATGACAGCTACGGGGACCAGTGCTGGGGCGGTGACAACGCCACCATCTCGCTGGCAGGCGGCGCCTCGGGGGAACTCGTCAAGGATGACGCGACGGGCGAATGGCATATCAGCTCGGACGACTTCAGCAAGGTCGAAAGACTCACCGGTGCCACGAACGGCGATGGTGACGGCGAATACTGGAAAGTCACCTCGGACAACGGCACCCAGTACTTCTTCGGCCTGAACCGGCTTCCCGGGTATGCCACGGGCGACGAAACGACCGACTCCACCTGGACCGTCCCGGCGTACGGCGACGACTCCGGTGAGCCCTGCTACGACGCCACGTTCGCCAAGGCCTATTGCGCCCAGGCATGGCGGTGGAACCTGGACTACGTCGTCGACCCGCACGGCAGCGCCATGTCGTACTTCTACGGCAAGGAGACCAACCACTACACCCAGGGCCTGAAGACCGATGAGAACGGCAAGCCGTACGTCCGCGGCGGCTACCTCAGACGCATCGACTACGGACAGCGCGACAAAGAGGTATACGACACCAAGCCCTCCGCCCGGGTCGTCTTCAGCACCGCTGAGCGTTGCATCGGGGACCTGACGGACTGCTCCGCGGACGCGCTCACCGATGCCACGGCCGCCGACTGGCCGGACGTTCCCTGGGACCGCAACTGCAAGGCCAGCACCAAATGCAAGGGCCAGAACTCACCCACCTTCTGGACCCGCAAGCAGCTCAACAAGATCACCACCCAGATCCGCGACGGCAACAGCTCGTACGAAGACGTCGACGCCTGGACGCTCGGTCATGTGCTGACCGACAACGGCGACGGCTCCAAGTCGCTGTGGCTCAAGTCCATCGACCACACGGGCCTCGTCGGCGCGGATGTCTCCGTGCCCTCGGTGAAGCTGTACGGCAAGCAACTGGCCAACCGCGTCGACGTCCCCGGGGACAACATCCAGCGTTTCATGCGCTTCCGGATGTCGGCCGTCGAGAGCGAATCCGGCAGCGTCCTGTCCGTCAACTACGCCGAACCCCAGTGCACCTCGTCGAGCCTGCCCAGCCCGGGCAAGTCCACCCTGCGCTGCTACCCGGTGAAGTGGAACCCGCCCGGTGTCGAGGACCCCATCACCGACTGGTTCCACAAGTACGTGGTGGCCTCCGTCGTCGAGACCGATCTGGTCGGAAACAGCCCCGACCAGATCACGTCGTACACCTACCTCGGTGACGCTGGTTGGCGTAAGTCGAAGCCGGACGGCCTGACCAAGTCCGAGTACCTCACCTGGGGCGACTGGCGCGGCTACGGAAAGGTCCGCGTCCGGACCTCGGACGGCACCAACAGCGCCTCCAACACCAATACCGAACACGTCTTCTTCCAGGGCCTGGACGGCGACAGCAACCCCGGCGGTGGGACCCGCACGTCGTCGGTGACCGACTCCACCGGCACCACCTATGCCGACTCCGACTGGAAGTCGGGCTTCGAGCTGGAGACGACGACGTACGACGGTGACAAGGTCGTCTCGAAGTCGGTCAACACCCCTTGGACCAAGGTCACGGCAACCCATGCCGCGAGCTGGGCGACGACGAATGCCCGCTACGTCCGTCCGCTCAGGACGGACACCTACACCGCACTCGCCGCGGGCGGCTGGCGACAGACCGCCTCCACCAACACCTACGACGACACCACCGGCCGCATCATCCAGGTAGCCGACCTGGGCGAGACAGGTGTCGCCGACAACCAGTGCACCCGCACCGAGTACGCCGACAACGCGAACAAGCACTTGTACGCGTACGTCTCCCGCGTGGAGACGCTGAGTGTGGACTGCACAACCGCGCCCGACCGTTCCCAGGACGTCATATCCGACGACCTGACGCTCTACGACGGCACCACGGCACCGGGCACCGCTCCCACCCAGGGCAACCCGACCACCGTCAAGCGGCTCGCGTCGCACAACGGGAAGACGGCCACCTACCAGACCGTCTCCACGACGACGTACGACGGCTACGGACGCCCGCTGACCGTCAAGGACGCGGCCGGCACTCCGAAGACCATCGCGTACACGGACACCTACGGCCTCGCCACCGCCAAGACCGAGACGAACACACTGGGCTGGGTCACGAAGACGGAGTACGCCCCCCAATGGGGTCAGCCGACCGCCCAGGCCGACGTCAACGACAAGCGCACGGAACTCTCCTATGACGGCCTGGGCCGACTGACCTCGGTGTGGCTCCCGGACCGCCCCAAAGCCTCCGACTTCTCCCCCTCGATCAAGTACACCTACGGCATCCGCACCAACGCCCCCAACTACATCCGCACCGAAAAGATCGAGAAGGGCGGCACCACGTACAGCACCGAGTACACGCTGTACGACGGCCTGCTCCGCCCCCGCCAGGTGCAGACGGACGGCGAGAAGGGGGGCCGTCTCATCGCGGACACGTATTACGACGGCTCCGGCCGTGTCGTGAAGACCAACGACACGTACTACACCACCGGCGCCCCCGCCTCGGCACTCTTCGAGCCGAAGGGCGCCGACATCGACGGGCAGACGGTCACCGAATACGACGGCGACGGGCGCACCACGGCCACCATCTTCAAGGTCGCAGGCGCCGAGAAGTACCGCACCACCTACGCCTACGGCGGCGACCGCGTGCACATGGACCCGCCGAGCGGCCAGACCGCGACCACGACCATCACCGACGCCCGGGACCGTACGGTCGAACTGCGCCAGTACAAGGGCACAGCCCCGCAGCCGTCCGGCCCGGGCACGGAGTACATCTCCACAACCTATGGCTACACCCCCTCGGGCGAACTGGCCAAGGTCAAGGACAGCGAGGGCAACACCTGGTCGTACGAGTACGACCAGCGACACCGCAAGACCGGTGCGGTCGATCCCGACACCGGCAGGACCGTCTTCTCCTACGACAGCCTGGACCGCCAGACCTCGGTCACCGACGCCCGGGGAAACACCACGACCACGGTCCACGACCCGCTGGGCCGGGCGGTGTCCACGTGGCAGGGCGCCGCCGACACTGGCACCAAATTGTCGGTGACCAAGTACGACACCGTGGCCAAGGGCGAGCCGTACGGCGTCTACACCTACAAGGACGGTGCGGTGCACTCGTCGGTCACCTATCCGGTGCTCGACGCGAACAACGACTACAAACCGACCTCGACAAAGTACTTCCTGTCCAAGACGGCCGAGCCGCAACTGGGCGGAACCTATGAGTTCAACACCCAGTACAACGACGACGGCACCGTTCAGGGCCAGAACTTTCCCGCGGCGGGCGGCCTCCCCGCCGAGGCCGTCTCCTACCAGTACGACACGCTCCAGCGCCCCACAGCCCTCAACACCTCCCTGGGCGGCGGCACATACGTCTCGGCCGCCCAGTACTCCCCCACCAACCAGCTCGAGCAACTGGAGCTGAACACGGGCGGGTCCGCGGCCAAGAAGACGTGGCTGACCTACGGCTACGAGCAGGGAACCAAGCGCCTGACCAACGCGCGGGTCGATGTCGAAGGCGCCTCATCCATCGCCTACGACGCCGACTACACCTATGACGCGGCGGGCAACGTCCTCTCCATCGCCGACACCCCGACCGGCGGCACCCGCGATGTGCAGTGCTTCGCCTACGACAATCTGCGCCGAATGACCGAGGACTGGACCTCCTCGGTCACGTCCGACGGCGCGAGCGGCACCGGCTCCCCGGACGCGGCCTGCGCACCCTCACCGTCGTCGAGCACGGTCGGCGGTGTAGCCCCCTACTGGCACAGCTACAGCTACGACGCCCTCGGCAATCGCACCGCGGAAACCCTCCACGGCGTCAGCGGCACCGCATCCTCCACGAAGAGATACTCCTACGGGGAGAACGGCGCGGGCCCGCACCAGTTGACCAAGGTCGTCACCGAGAAGGCCGCCACCTCCACATCGCCCGCAGTCACCACACAGGACACCTATGCCTACGACGCGACGGGCAACACCGAAGCCCGTGTCCTGAACGGCGACGCCCAGTCGCTGACCTGGGACAAGCAAAACGACCTGACCCAGGTGACGAACGCGGACGGCACACAGTCGTCCTATGCGTACGACGCCACCGGCAACCGGCTGCTGCGCAGTTCCCCGTCGGAGACGACGTTCTACCTGCCCGGAATGGAACTGCATCAGAACAAGTCCTCCGGCACGGTCACCGCCACGCGTTACTACTCCCTAGGCGACCAGACGGTAGCGGTCCGCGACACCGGCGGCGTCACCTTCCTGTCCGGCGACCACCACGGCACCGCCCAGCTCGCGGTGGACGCCGCCACCGGACAAACCCAACGCCGCCGCCTGGGCCCCTTCGGCCAGGTGCGCGACGACGACTCCTCGCCCGCCTCACCCTGGGTGGACGACAAGGGCTTCGTCGGCGGCACCAACGACGACACATCCGGCCTTGTGCATCTGGGAGCGCGCGAATACGACGCCTCCGCCGGCCGTTTCATCTCCGCCGACCCACTCATCGACTACACCGAACCACAGCAGATCAACGGCTACGCCTACAGCTACAACAACCCTGTCAGCTTCTCCGACCCCGACGGACTGATGCCGGCCGACTGCCTGTACGCCGGTGTGCAGTGCAGCCTCAAGAACAACGGCGGCTGGGACGTCAAGGCCACCAAGACCTACTACACCTACTACAACGTGCGCGCCCCCAAGGAGACCCCGGCCCACTACACGGCCCGCAAGGCACGCGCCAAAGCCGATGTGGCCAAGCAGCGCGCCGTCGCCGTGGCCAAGGAACTCAGCAAGATCGTCGCCGATGAACTCGGCATCACCGACGCCCTGGACTGCTTCACCACCGGAAGCCTGGGCTCATGCGGCGCCACCGCGGCCAACCTCGTCACCTCACTTATCGGAGGCGGCCCGCTCGCCAAACTGATCTCCAAATACGGCGTCCGCCTCGACAAGGCATACGCTCTCGGAAAACGGATCGTCGGCCTCGGCAGAAGACTCTGGGCGGCCTTCAAGGACTGGCGCAAGAGCAACAAGGCAGCCGAGACAGCCGCGTCCTGCGCGGCCAACAGCTTCACTCCCCGTACCAGAGTCCTGATGGCCGACGGCACGACCAAGGCCATCGAGGACGTCGACATCGGCGACAAGGTCCTAGCCACCGACCCCAAGACCGGCAAGACGAAACCCGAAACGGTCACCGCCGAGATCAAGGGCAAGGGCCTCAAACACCTCGTCAAGGTCACCCTCGACCCCGACGGCAAGAAAGGCCCCAAAAAAGCCGCCTCCATCACGGCGACCGCCGGCCACCCCTTCTGGGTCCCCGAACTGGGCCAGTGGATCGACGCCACCGACCTCAAGGCAGACCAGTGGCTCCGGACCAGCGCCGGCACCCACGTCCAGATCACCGCCATCAAGCGATGGACCGCGCAGTCGGCGGCAGTCCACAACCTGACCGTCAGTGAACTCCACACGTATTATGTGCTGGCAAGGAACGCTCCCGTCCTGGTGCACAACACCGGCGGTAACGGCCATATGTGCGACATCAGTGCGACAGCCCCTGATGGGAGCACGCGGGTAGATGTCACGCTGGAGAGCGGTGACATGACTCCTGAGGAGGATGCACTCGGCTACCCCAACAATGTGGCTTTCACACATACAGAGCATCGATTCTCGCGTATGGCAGGTGCCTCCACTGGGCCGAGAGTTTCACTTCCGAATGATCCATTCGCCGGAAAGTACCCGTTGAGTCCTGGCGACGTGGTTACGATGCGAGGTCAGCTTCCACCTTGCTCAAGGTGCAGGGGAGCGATGAACCGCATGGTCAGGGAACTGGGAGTGTCAGTTACATATGAATGGTCCGGGGCCAAAGGCGCTGGAACCTGGGCGGCACGAGGGGGCATGAGGAAATGAGATTGACCGCCACAAACGTCGGCTTCTTCGAGGACTACGAGGACGAGGAGGTTCTCGAGGTAGCGATCGCCGGGGTCGATGACGCGGGCTCCAGGAGGTCAATCTCAATCCAGCGATCCACCTACGAGCCTGACGAACAGGAAGTCCAGTCTGGAATGGACTCCTACAACATCTCGACAGAACGGGGCTTCACGGTTTATGGATGCCTGCACAGCGTACGGCTTACCGATTCACTACTCACCCTAGAATTCACAGCCGAGGATGCGGAAATTCTTGAAATCCCCACTCCCGTGGAAGTAGATCTACGCGAATCAGGGACCACCAATGCAGATCTGCGTAACAAGCTTCGCGCAATCTTGGATTGGGGATCTCACGAGAAGCGGCCGCAGATGATTGGAATGAGCATTTCCGATCCACCACCTGGAGAGTGACTAACTGACCGCAGGCGTTCACCCCAGGAACTCTGCCGGAATTCTTTCCTGCAGAGTTCCTGGGGTGTTTGACGGCAGCATCAGGGGACGACGGCTACCTGTAGGTGTTGCCGGAAAGTAGGCCACCTGGGCTGATCCTGTGCCTATGCCGCTCGGAAAGTCATCGCTGCCGATCAGGCGGCATAGCAGTACTCGTTGACGATGCCTGCGCTTGCCGAGAATGTCATCCGCCCTGGTAGGAGGCATGCACCCGGACTGGCGGTCGTCGGCTCCGTCGCTCGAGTCGGCGCTCTCGCGTAGCCGGTGGTCCACGCGTCATGATGATCGATCGTGCTGCTACGACTGTGCGGGGGCCGGTAATTCATCCACGCAGGTGAGAGCTTGATCAGAGGTCTTCGACTTTGGCCGACGCTCGTCCCAGCGTCTTCACTTGTGCAAGGCCCCGGCGGCATCATGATCTGTCGTGCTGCTGCGCCTGACCTACCTCGCCGCGACCAACGCCCTGGCGTTCCTACGCCTCCTGCCGATGAGCGACAGAGACAAGGACGTCGAGATCCTCGTACTCCGGCACCAACTGCTGCTCCTGCAACGCCGAATCGGCAAGCCGACCTTCACCGACAGCGTGTGCCGCTCGAAAAGTCGTCGTCGCAGGTGGGAGTGGTCCGGCCAGTCCGCTGGGATCATGTCCTCCGTGATCGTGCCCTTGCTGTACAAGGTGACCCGAAAGCTGCTCACTGTTCCATCGGTGCTCCTGCGTCGCGGGGCGGTGAAGGACGCGGAACTGATGGTGCTGCGGCACGAGAACGCGGTCCTGCGCCGCCAGTTGGCCAGACCGATGCGCTACGAACCTGCTGACCGGTTCTGGTTTGCAGCCCTGTCCGGGCTGATACCCCGGCGCCACTGGCGTGATGTCTTCCCTGTCGCCCCCGGCACCCTGCTGGCCTGGCATCGCAGGTTCATCGCCGCGAAGTGGGACTACACCGCGCGCAGGCGCACCGGACGCCCACCCACCACGGCAGCGATCAAGAGGCTCGTCCTACGACTGGCCCGGGAGAATCCGAGGTGGGGGCACCGGCGGATCCAGGGGGAGTTGACCCAGCTCGGGCATCGGATGGCTGCGTCGACGGTTTGGGAGATCCTGCATGCCGCGGGCATCGATCCTGCGCCGCGCCGCTCAGGTCCCACCTGGCGCGAGTTCCTGACCACGCAAGCCGAGGGCATCATCGCGGCGGACTTCTTCCATATCGACACCGCACTCGGCAAGCGACTGTACGCGCTGGTGTTCCTCGAGCACGGCACCCGGCGACTGCACATCACCGGGGTCACCGCCCGCCCGACCCGGGACTGGGCGGTGCAGCAGGCACGGAATCTCACGATTGGCCTGGGCACACGCATCGATTCCCTGCACTTCTTGCTGCGCGACCGCGATGGCAAGTACAGCCAGGCATTCGACGCGGTCTTCCAAGCCGAGGACATGGAGATCCTCAAAAGTGCGCCACAAGCTCCCCGGATGAACGCGCACTGCGAACGCATCATCGGCACCATCCGACGCGAAGCCCTCGACCACGTCCTCATCATGAACGAGGCCCACGCCCGCCACATCCTCGCGGCCTACGAGCGGCACTACAACGAGCACCGACCCCACCAGGCCCGCAACCAGCTACCACCCGACGCTCACGAACAACCCGCCGCAACGCATAACCTCAACACCCACAAAGTCGAGCGCACCCGAATCCTCGGCGGCCTCATCAACGAGTACAGACATGCGGCATGACGTGCCGCGATGACTTTTCGAGCGGCACACGGTCGCGCGTTGAGCTTCTTGATGCTGGTCTGCCCATGGGCTACGAGCCTCACGTTCTGACGTGCGGCCATCCCCTCCAGCAGCCTCTCGACGGGGGTGGTTAGCGCCTCCTCCTGTCCCCCGGGCCCGTGGAGCTTGGCAGCGACTTCCTGACCAAAGGCCGTGACCAGGCCCTCGACTGACCTGCTCTTAAATTTCCTCACTCCATCATGACCATGTGACAACGTGCACCCCCACACCGTTCAGGTAACCACGATGATCGTATGGGCATGGTGTATGAAGCAGGGATGAACTGCCAAGTAGTAGTACCGGGTTGATGTCGCCGAAGCGAGTCAGGATTCGATACCTAAGTTGACTGACCCAGACTGAAGCCACCCGCCCCTATTCCAGGAAGGAGCCGCGTTAAAACCTTACCGAATGTCACTCGATCGAGTGAATAAGCGGAATGGAATTGGGCCACCTTTGGCCAAGCCTTCTGCTCTGACGCAAAACTCGCCTACTTGTCGGCCACGGGTTCCCCTGACGACCTCGTGCACGCTAAGCCGTAGCTCGGTGCGCAGGTGGCTCGTTGACCCGTTCATGATGAGGGTTGGGGACGTGAGTTGATCGTTGCGGAGTATCGGGTCACCGGGCTGTCGCCGAATGATCACTGAACTTGTAGCTGCGGTACGGCCGTTGCGGCAGGCGTGGCATAGGCTCGAGTCACCGCCCGTCAGCGAAGGCGGGCGGTGGGGCAAAGTACCAGTTCGTCTTCGTCGACCGGCTGCTGACGTCCTTGGGGAATCTGCGGCATGGCACCACTCATGATGTGCTGGCCTGCTGGTTTGGTGCGGACCGCTCCACCACCATGCGTACCTTCGGTGGGGTGCGGCCGCTGCCGGCCCAGCGAGGTTGCACTGTCACTTCAGGTGTCCGACTGCGCACTCTCGCCGAGGTCATCGAGCACCTTGGAGCCAGCGACCAGACCAACATCATCGCGACCACAGGGCGCGTGGTGACGCCACCGCACAGCAAGGTCAAGAAGAACGCACGCGCCTGGTATGAGGAGATGCACAAGCGACAGCGCAAGCCGCTGCGCTTACCGAAAAACCAATCCGACCTGGTGGGAGCACTGTGGGTGGCGCCGAGAACCTCGCCGGATGCCGTTCGCCCCCCTGACCTCGCGCGGCTGTCGATCGTCACGAAATGATGGTCGACCGTGCTGCTGCGATTAGGCTACCTGGCTAGGACACACACGTTCACCTTGCTGCGCCTGCTGCCCATCAGCGACCGCGACAGGGACACAGAGATCCTGCTCCTCCGCCACCAGCTCATGGCGCGATAACCCGGGGCGCAGGTAGGGGGTTTGACCGCTGAGGCCGCCGTGGGGGCGATAGTGGTTGTAGTAGTCCTCCCACTCGCGCAGCTTGTCGTTGAAGACCTCGGCGTCGATGCAATGGGAGCGTTCAACCTTGTCGTTCAGACGTGGTATGCGGGGCTTGATGTAGGTGTGGGCGATGACCTTGTCGAGAACGTGCCAGTGGAAGGCAGTCTGGAACTCGGCGCCGTTGTCGGTCTGGACCACCTCGACCTGGAACGGCAGGCGTTGGATGACCTAGTCGAGGAACTGAATGGCGATCTTCTGGTTCAGCGCGGGATAGATCCGCCGGTGACGGCCATAAGGCCGGCATCGATCATCAGGGCGTCCAAGGTGTCGATGAACCTCGAATCACGGTCACGAATCAGGAAACCTGCC
Organism: Streptomyces botrytidirepellens; assembly: GCF_003721215.1. Classification (NCBI taxonomy): domain Bacteria; kingdom Bacillati; phylum Actinomycetota; class Actinomycetes; order Kitasatosporales; family Streptomycetaceae; genus Streptomyces; species Streptomyces botrytidirepellens. The sequence goes on along the minus strand of NZ_RIBZ01000267.1, from coordinate 4,873 downwards.
CTGCTGCCGACGTCCTCAAGGTCCATCAGGAGGTTGCGTCCGAGCTGCACGATCCAGTGCGCGGTGGCGCCGAGAATCCGGATGCGCCGGCTGGCATGGGTGCCGATAAGTCCATCCGCGCAGGTGAACGACCGGATCACGCTGTCATGCCGACGGCGGGTGGCACGTCGGTATGGGGGTTCTCCTCGACCAGCAGGCCAAGCTCACTCACCGATGCCATCACCTCCGCCCGCTTGGCACACTTTTTCTTCCAGCGAAACCTCCACGGGCTGTCTCGCTACGGCGCCACAGAGCCGGATACGGCGCTCACACCCTGGGAGTGCCCTATCTGCCGACGGACACCAAGGGGCTTTGCGCCGCCTTGACGCAGGCCGTCCACGGCGACCAGGACACCCGCACGCGAGCTGCCTGCGGAAACCGCCCCGGAGAGATCACCAGTGGTCCACCCCACCCCTGCCGCATGGGGAGCACGGTGCCGTGCTCCCACCCCGAAAGAGGGGCAGGAGCCGACAAGGGGTTCTTATGCCTCTCGATGCAGAGAGCATCCAGATCGATGGGATGACCTCAGGGGCCTACGGTTGACGACGACACGCAGGGGCTCGGTACGGCGCCACAGGTCTACCAGATCGGGTGACANGGGGCTCGGTACGGCGCCACAGGTCTACCAGATCGGGTGACAGACGAATCGGACACCGTTGACACGTCCGCGAGTTGGGAGCACGAGGGCTCCCAGAGGGCTCCCCATCGCTCCCAGCCCAGACACGACAAAGGCCGCCTCCGCTACCCGCGGAGACGGCCTCCGACCTGCGAAAACGCTGGTCGGGACGACAGGATTTGAACCTGCGACCCCTTGACCCCCAGTCGCGCGGCAATTCTCCCTCTATGCTCTACTTTAAGACTCTCGCGGATCTGCCGCGCCGTCAAGGTCTGTACGACGCCGTAGGCGGAAGCGGTCAAGTGGCACATGGAGCAACTTCGACGCGGTGCATCGCGAGCCACCGAACAACGCAACTATGCAGGTTTCGAAACCTATGAGACCGCTACCAGCCCCTCAAGAACACCCGGCACCTGACCAGGGCGGATGTAATATTCGGCACCCACAGGGTGCGCGCAGCACGGATGAGGCTTTTGGCACGTACAGGGTTCCCGGTGGCCAGGAGGGTGCGAGACCGTCCGTCGGCACGGACGGGCGCGTGGATCCGGCAGCCGGTGCCCCGGTCGAGGCAGGCAGCTCATCGCCGGGAAGAGGCGCCATCGCTCCGGTGGTCGCGCGAGCCCCGCCCGAACGCCCCCGCCGGGAGAGGGCTATACAGTACTGATGGGCGTAGATACCTGGATGACCGGGGCGACGCGATTGCGCAGCACAGTGGTGATCCTTACGGCACTGGGTCTGGAATACCAGTCGGTGCGCCAGTACCTGACCGGCTGTGACGTGGTTCGCCATCAGACCGGAACGGTCTTCGAAGTGGGCGATTTGGACGGGACACCCTGGCAGGTGGCGCTGGCGGAGCTCGGGGAAGGCAATCGTCCGGCTGCCGTCGTCACCGAGCAGGCCCGCCAGCTCTTCTCCCCCGGCGCGCTGCTGTTCGTCGGTGTCGCCGGCGCGCTCAAAGACGACGTGGAGCTCGGCGATGTCGTGATCGCCACCCGGGTCCACGCCATCCACGGAGGCAAGGACACCCCCGAAGGGTTCATGGCTCGCCCGGAGGGCTGGGCCGGCTCCCACGCGCTGCTGCAGACCGCCCGTCTCGCCCTGCGTTCGGCGTCGTGGCGGCCGGAGCCGGCCTCGGGGAACGCCGAAGGGCAGCGGGGACCACAGGTGTACTTCAAGCCCATCGCAGCCGGGGACGTAGTGCTCAACTCCTCTGCCTCCGCACTGCGTCGACAAGTGCATACGCACTACAACGACGTCGCGGCAATCGAGATGGAAAGCGCGGGAATGGCGCACGCCGCCCAGATCGGTCACATCGACGCGCTGACCATACGCGGCATCAGCGACAAGGCCGACGGCAACAAGTATCCGGACGCCGATGCCGAACACCAGCCACGGGCGGCTGCCCACGCCGCGGCGGCCGCCGTCGCCGTCATCCGTCAGCTACCGGCGTCTCCAACGACGGCTACCGCCTCCCTCACCTCATCGGATGGAGTACCTCCGTCACAGCGAGAGGGCGCCCTTAGCACCCCGCGGAAGGGCTCGCCCCTATCGGTACGGCACCTGTTGTCCTGCCTCGCGGACGCGCCGCTGCCTCTGTACGTGCTGTCCCCCGCAGCCATCGCCTCGGTCGGCATACCGGACCTCTCCGCGGATCGCGTATCAGCTGATCTCAGCCACTTCACCGTCCGTTCCGTCACGGCGTCCGGACAACCCGGCGCACCCGCCGTGCCCTGCGTCAGCAGAGACGCAGCCACGCAGGCGGAGACCGCACGCCAGATGTCCCATGAACACGCCCAGGTGTGCGCGTATGCCGCCGCTCTTCTGGATCACGCGGTGACGGTGGTTCCGGATGGCTCCACCTTACGCCTGCTCACGCCGCACGCGATGGCACTGCTGTGGCGCGACAGCCACAATCCGACACGAGCCGTCGCGGCCGCGCGCCGGGTGCGGGACGCTTATTTGGCTCTGGGCGCGTACGAGGAGGGGTTGCCGCTCGCGGTCCAGATCGTCAAGACCGGGCGAGGCGATCTGAAGGACGACCTGGCGCTCGGCCAACTACGCAGGGGCTGCGGCGACTTCCCCGAAGCTGAGGCAGTGCTCCGACAGGTCCTGGCTCGGGCGGAGAAGGATGCCCACGCACACGGGCTGTCGCTGGCCGGGCGAACCGGCCCCAGTACGAGGGACATCCTCAGGGAGAACGCGAGCGGTCCGTTCACCAGAGAACTCTCCCCGGTGCAGTGCGACGTGCTGGGCTTCATGGCCGAAGTACAGCACGCGATGGGCAACACCCTCTACGACATGCGGCGTTACGAGCAAAGCGAGCGGCTACTGCACGCTGCCGTAGGGCTTCTGTGGAGAACACAGGGCGCGCACCATCCGGGCCGTATGGTCGCTCAGATGCACCGCGCGAAGGCTGTAGTGCGCCAACGTCGGTGGGAAGAGGCGCTCGGACTGGTTCACGATGTCCTCCCCCACCTCGCCCAGCTACGACTCGACCGAGACAGCCCTGAGGACGACGCGCTCATACGCCTGGCGCATGCCGAAGTGACGGCGGACATCGTCACCTCTCTCCAACGGGGGGATACACCGCAGATGCGAGGCGTCGGGATGTTCCCAGCGATCGTGGTGAAGTGGCTGGGGCGAACGGTCACCACCGCTCGACCGGAGAAGCTCACATGGGACGACGTGCGGCACCTCGGCGATGACGCCGTACGAGCCTGCGAGAGTACCTTCGGCGGCACCCACCCGCATACCGCGGCAGCCACGAAGGTGCGCGACCGCGCGGTTGCCGGACAACGCAAGGCCGCACGCCCGTAGCGTCGACGTATCAGCCCGAACAGGGCAGCGAACCGGAACGAGTTAGCAGGCTCGTCACGGCCCGAGTCACCGCGACCGGTGGGCCGGGACCGCTGTCAGCCTCCGACGTCCGTCTCGCAGGATGGAGGGCGCGTGCGACCGCGCGGCCCGGACCATCGCACGGGCCGCGGCCCGGCAGTACGGCGTCACCGAGCCGGTCGACGCCATCCACCGGTACGCGTTCCGGGACATCACCGGACGCCTGACCGTGGCGGACACCGACGACCTGGCCCGTACCGATGTGTGCGCCGCGGCGGCGCTGAGCGCGGCCGCGGAGACATTCCTGAAGTCCCTGGGCGGCTTCGAGCGGGTCATTGATGCGAAGTACGAGAGGTTCCTCGCCGAGGTCGGCCGCGACGAGGCGGAGGACCTGCACGCCACCGTACTCACGGCCATGATCACAGGGCTGTTGACGCCCCTGTGCGAGTGGTTACGCCAGCGGCGCGGCTCAAAGGCGTTCGAGGCTCTGTTCCTGTCGCCTGCGTACTTCGGCCCAGTCCGCCCCGCCTGACGCTGAGACTCTGGGATGCGCCGGCCTGGTCACCGGCGCACGCTGGACACATGACCGAGCGCCCGCCCGTCATCGTGCACCCGCCGTCGCCCAGCGGTGGTCGGCGGGTCACGATCCGGGGCGAGATCGTCGGCCTCGCGCACGGGCCAACTGATCTGCTGGAGTTCCTGCGACGCGCCGGCGCCCCGGAGGACGCCCGGCTCGACGATCCGGAGCTGATCGAGTGGCGTAGCGGCGGACCGGACCTGGTGGTGACCCCTGTGCTTGGGGGGGATCCCTTATCGTCCGCCCATGGACATGGGGGATGTGCCCGCGTGGGTAGCACTGTTCTTTTCGGTGGTCGGGGTGGCGGTCAGCTACGTGTTGGGCAAGCGGTCCGCTGACGCCGCGAAGGATTCGGCCAGAGAGGCTCAGCGCTCGTCGGATGCGGCGGAGCGCTCAGCCGTCGCTGCGGAAGACTCGCTCGCGCTTCAGCGCGAGGAGGCGGAGGAGCGGCGGCGGGCTGCCGCGCCTAAGGTCAGGCTGGTGGTGGAACACGTGAAAGGCGATCGATATCGGGTCCGCAACGCCGGTGACGCCGTCGCTCAAAACGTCCGCTTCTTGGGGCGGGACCTGCCGTATGCCTTCACTTGGCCATCATCGGGCGTGACTATCCCGCCCGATGACAGCCACGGATTGCGCATGCCAGGAGCGAGTGGGAAGCCCATTCCGGTAAAGCTGTTGGCCCAATGGGACGGGCAACCGAAAGCGGTTCCTCTGTCCGTGCCACCTAGATGAATGAGTCCGATGTCTGGGCTGGCCGCGACCATGGCGAAGGGCGTCCGTTGGCCTGAGTGTGACTTCTGGCTTGG